>CAXTTX010000286.1:0-2118 GCA_964247045.1 uncultured Verrucomicrobiales bacterium
GAGCAGTCCACGGTGGAAAGCTGTCACTCAAAAATAGCGAAAAGGTGAAACTGGCGGTAGTCGAAGCGGTGGAGCAGATCCAACGGACTGGAGATTCCAAGAGCCGTGGGTTCGAACGCGCGGGCGATTTTTTGTGGGGATGGCGTCCTCCTAGCTTGGATTTGCCGCGGGGTTGCCTATCCTGCCTGTGTCCGACCGGTTCCGATGATCAACCATGTCAATGAGTTCGTTCTGTTCTTCCTGGCGATCGCGGGTTTCCTCGCGGTGATCGAGGTCGGCTTCCGATTGGGGAGGCGGCACGGGCCGGGCAGCGATGGCGGGGTGAAGGAGCATGTTCAGAGCTTGCAAACCGCCTCGCTGGGGCTGCTGTCGCTGTTGCTGGGCTTCAACATCGCGATGGCGGCATCGCGGTTCGACGCGCGGAAGGCGTTGATCCAGGAGGAGGTGAACACGATCAGCAATGCCTGGTTGCGGGGGCAGCTCCTGCCGATGCCGCAGCGGGAGGAGGTCGCCGGATTGTTGCGGGACTACGTGGCGACGCGGGTGGATTTCATGAGAGCGGGAACGGACGAGACGAAGTTGGAAATGGCCAGCCACCAAACGTCAGGCATTGATGAGAAGCTGTGGGGAATCTGCCGGGCGGCGGTGGATGGCAACACGGGAGGTGCGCAGGTGGGACTATTCGTCCAGTCGCTGAACGAGATGGGAAATGTGAAGTGGAAGCGGAGGGATCTGCTGGGGAACCATGTGCCGGAGCCGGTGATCTATCTGCTGTTCCTGGTGGCTTTGGGTGCCCTCGGGTTCATGGGCTACGGGCGGGGACTCCACGGGAGGAGGCAGCATTTGACGACCGGGATTTACGCTCTTCTGATCGCCTGTGTTTACGCGACCATCCTTGATTTCGACCGGCCGCGAGGTGGATTTATCCGGGTGAGTGAGGAAGGCATGGTCCGGTTGCAGAAGTCTTTCGCGGCGAAGTGAATCCAGTTCGAAGGGAGGCTTGGTTTGCAGCCCGTCGAAAGGGGAGGGAGGACCGTCAGGACTACCATTGGCCGGTGGTGAGACGTTTTCCAACTCTCCCAATGCGGTTGGAATAGTCGCTGCCGAAGTACCAGATGCCGGGCACGGGGGCGGGTTGCAGGCCGCGTTGTGATGGGGTCGCGGGGGTGCGGAGGGCGAGGATGAGGTCGCTGTTGACCCAAGGGTGCTGGAACCAATAGCGGTGGCCGGTGATGTCGAAGCCCCGGAGGTCTTTTCCGTAGGAGGTATCCACGACTTCGAGGCGGGGCATGGTGTGGAGTATTTCACGCTCTTCCGAGGTCAGTTCCCGGGGAGCAAGTCCGAGACGCCGGCCGCCGCCCATGAGGCGGGAGGCCCAGCGGAGCGCGGAGTCATCGTCGGAAAGATAAACGAGGACGCGCTCCGAGAGGCTGTGGATGGCGGGGAGGCGCTGGATGAAAAGATTCTCCGGCACATCCCCGGCCGCGAAGACGACGGTGCCGAGACGGTAGCGGGAGCGGACAGCCGCGGGATCGCTGCCGCCGAGTTGTGCGAGCGCGCGGGACACGACGCGTGCACCGGCGCTCCAGGAAACGATGTGAATGCGGCGCGCGGAGGTCTCATCCGCCAGCAGGCGCAACATTTCCGCGAGCCTGGTGGAGGAGGGAATGGTATGGGCAAGATCGACCCGGTCGAGATACGAATAAATTTGCTGGTGGGTGGGCCAGTCGAAGGCGACGGGCGTGAAGTCCCGGCCGCTGAAGTGGTCGAGCTCCGCGGTGAACGCGCAGGAGTGCAGGAATCCGCCCTTGGCCCCGTGAACATAGACGATGATGTCCTTTGTCTCGGTGCGGAGGAGATCGCGGTTCACGCCAAGTGCCCATTGGTGGACGGAGGCGGGGTTTGCGGCCTCGGCTATTTCCCGGGAGGATTCCAAGCGCATCTCGATCGCGTTGGGACGGGGATGGGTGGTGGATGCGGTGACCAATGAGTTCCAGGTCTCGTCCTTGTTGCCCATCGCGAGGGTGGCGACACCGAAGCGGAGCTTTCCGCCAGGCTTGTTCCCGTAGTGCCCGGCCAGAGGATTGCGGTTGGTGGCGTAGTGGATTTGGAGCGCCG
>CAXTTX010000286.1:2128-2375 GCA_964247045.1 uncultured Verrucomicrobiales bacterium
TGCCATCCCGGAAGAGCTGGGGAGTGGGCATCAGCAACTGCGGCACGGGCTTGGGGGCGCAGGCACCTAGCAGAAGGGAGAGCAGAGGGATGAAATAGAGGAGACGGGGGCACATGGGGAAGCGTGCCTAGGTTGGTGGGATTCCGTGGTTTTGTCGAGAGGGAGAAGGGCGGTGGGGATAGGGGGCAAGTGTCTGGGGGGGCGGTGGGGATTCCGCTGGGGGGAGATTCAGAGAGTCGGCGGGAGC
>CAXTTX010000286.1:2385-4582 GCA_964247045.1 uncultured Verrucomicrobiales bacterium
GGGGATATTTCCTGGGTGGATGGAAGACGGGGGACGATGAGACGGAATGAATTTTGAGGGCTGCTTTGGTTCTCTTCTTCGCCCTCCATATACGTATACGCTCCGCTCCGATTGCGCCCCGAGGGGGGGTGGGGAGACGGGGGACGATGGGGCGGAATGAATTCCGCGCTCCGGAAGAGGGGCCTGTTAGGGTGGCGAGAGGGTGGCACGGAGGCGCATGTAGCGGCGGGGGGAGGAGGGGGCGATGGGGGTGTTGTCGCGGACGGTGACTTGTTCGCGGGTGGCGTCGAGGGAGGTGATGCTGAGTTGGGTGGTGTGGGCTGGGCCTGAGTTCCAAAGGATGAGGTTGTCGGAGACTTCGACGGTGTAGGTGAAGTCGAAGGGGAATTTGAGGCGGGTGAAGGTGATGGTCTGATAGGTTCCGTCGGTCTGGATGTAGGGGCGACCGCCGTTGGAGGTGGTGGACTG
Source organism: uncultured Verrucomicrobiales bacterium (assembly GCA_964247045.1). Classification (GTDB taxonomy): domain Bacteria; phylum Verrucomicrobiota; class Verrucomicrobiia; order Verrucomicrobiales; family Akkermansiaceae; genus Luteolibacter. The sequence continues at coordinate 2,854 of CAXTTX010000286.1, forward strand.
GTTCCAAGGAGAGAGGCCGGAGCCGTAGGAGAAAAGGTTGGGGATGCCGTCGTTGTTGCAATCGGCGGAGGGGTTGCTGAGGGAAGGGGTGGCGATCTGGGTGGGGGTGAACCAGAGTTGTTGGAAGGCGTTCCAGGATACGGTGCCGGGTGGGAGGGGGGTGACGGCGAGGTTGTCGAATGAGGCGGAGTTGAAGGTGCCGGTGGCATGGGAGGTGACGGCGAGACCGGCGAGGACGGTGTTGCCGGGAGAGAGGGTGACGGAGCGAGGATTGGTCCAGGTGGTTCCGTCGGTGGATTGCCAGCCGGTGAAGGTGTTGCCGCTGCGGAGGAGGCGGAGCCAGACGGGAGGGGTGGCGGCGGCCAATGCGGAGTTGATGGTGGCGGCACCGGGCGTGGCGCGGGACTGGAGGTTGGCGCCATTGCCGGGAGTGGTTAGAAGCATGACGTTCCGTGCGTCCGGAGCGGTGGATTCACGCATCATGAGACCGGCCTTTGCCCAGGGATCGGTATTGGCGAGGGCCGTGAGGCGGGCGGTGATGACGCCATCGCCGGTGAGGGATTGGGAGGCGAAGTGGAGTTGATCGGTGGTGCCCCAGATGTCGGTGCCGCTGCCCGTTAGGGTCCAGGTGCCGGTTGTGGAATCGAAGGTGGTGCCGCCGGGGACATCGGGAGTGCCGATGTCGGTGGCGGTCCATGCGGCGGGGAGGACGCTGACGCTTTCAAAGGTGGCTTCGCAGGTTTCGGCGATGTCGTGTGAGGTGACGGCGAGGCCGGCTTTTGAGGAGGGGGACATGGTCAGGGCGAGTGGGGTGCCGAGAGCAGTCCATGTGGTGCCGTCGAGGGAGTAGCTTGCGGAGAAGGTGCCGTTGTCGCGTTTGAGGCGGACCCAGGCGGGAGCGGGTTGGCCGATATAGGCGACGGCGGTCATGGTGGCTCCGGTGGCGGTGCGGCATTCGAAACCGACGGTGCCGGGACCGGCGAAGGCGAAGGCGTATTTCGAATCGGCGGCTTCCGATTCGCGGAACATGACACCGGCCTTGGAGTAAGGATCGCTGGCTTCGACGGAGGTGATGTGGGTGGTGAGGGAGCCATCGCCGGTGAAGTTGCGGGAGACGAAATGAAATTGGTCGGTGGTGGCGGCGATGTCCGCGCCGCTGCCAGAGACCATCCATTCGCCTTTTGCGGAAAGGGAGGCGGCACCGGCGAGGGGGGGATTTCCCACTGACTGGCCTGACCAGCCGGGGGGCAGGACGGCGACGTTTGAGAAGGAAGCGGTGTTGAGCGCGGCGTCGTTGTGGGAAGTCACGGCGAGGCCGGCGAGGACCTCAAGGGGCATCGCCACGGTGGCGGTGCCGACTTGTGTCCAAGTGGTGCCGTTGGAGGAGCGATACCCAGTGAAGACATTGCCGGTGCGGACGAGCTTGACCCAGGAAGGCACAGAGGCGGCGGAGCCGGTGGAAGTGGTGATACCGCCGGTGAGAGCCCGGGAGAGGAATTGGGCACCATTGGCGGGGGTGAGGGCGATGGTCGCATGTTTTGAGCCGGGGTCGGCGGATTCGCGGATCATGAGGCCGGCTTTGGCCCATGGGTCGGTGTTGGCGAGGCCGTCGACGCGGGCAATGAGGGTACCATCGCCGTTCATGGGGACGGAGGTGAAACGGCATTCGTCGGCGGTGCCCCAGATGTCCGCGCCGGGATCGCCGTTGACCATCCAGTTGGACAGCGCC
>CAXTTX010000286.1:4592-7236 GCA_964247045.1 uncultured Verrucomicrobiales bacterium
AAGTTGCCATCGAGGAAATTCGCAGTTCCCGGCAGGGCCACGCCGCCGATGTCCTGGCGCTGCCAACCGGAAGGCAAGCCGGCAGGGGCGACGGTGACGGGGGTGGAGGGAAGTCCCTCGCTGCTGGCAAGGGACGCGGTGACCTGATAGTCGTAACGGATGCCGTTGGCGCGGGTGGTGTCATCGAATCCGGGGTTTGTTAGATGGGACGCGATTTCGACATAGGTGCCGGTTCCCGAGATCGCCCGCTTCAGGTTGTAGCCGGATGCGCCGGGGACGGTGTTCCAAGTGAGGTTGGTAAGGTCATCGCCGATGTGGGCGGCGAGGCCGGTGGGGGCGGCGGGAACGGGCGCGCCGATCGGTTCGACACGCCATTGCTGGTTGGCGCCGCCGACGTAGTCCCACTGCTGGACGTTGGCGCCATCCGCGGTGGAGTCGTAGACGAGTTCCATGACGCGACCGGTTTCGCGGTTCATGAGTTTGAAATAGCCGCCACCGACGGGCTGGAGCCACCACTGTTGTTGGGAAGTGCCGACATCGGCCCATTGCTGGACATTCGCGCCGTTGGCCCAGGAACCGCCAGCGACGTCGGCGAGTTTGCCGCTGTGGCGGTTGATGAGCTTGTAGCTGCCATCGCCCGCGGGGGCGAAGCGCCATTGCTGGCTGTTGGTGCCGAAGGAGGTCCACTGGTGGATGTTCGCGCCGTCGGCATTCGAGGGGCCGGCGATGTCGAGGACCTTGCCGGACTGGCGGTTGACGAGGCGGAACCACTGGGCGGAATCGACGGGGACCTGCGAGGCATCGGTGAAGGGGAAGACGCGGACGTGATCGACTTCCATGGTTTCGCTGGTGAAGTTGGGATTTCCGCCCCAGCCGCCGATGGCCATGTTCAGCATGAGGTGGAAGCGCTGGTCGAAGGGCCATTTGGTCCAGCCGCCGTATTCATCGTGAAAGGAGAAATAACGGATGCCATCGACGGAGACGTCGAGGCGGTGGGGATACCATTCGAGGGCATAGGTGTGCCAGTTCCAGTGGTCGATGTTGTATTGGAGGCCGATTTTCGCGGTGTTGATCTGGAAGTTGTAGGCCTGGGTGTGGATGGATGCCTGGACGGAGGTGCCGTGGGTGCTGACGTGCTCCATGATGTCGATCTCGCCGCTGCCGGGCCAGTTTCCGTAGACCCAGTCGGTGGGGAGCATCCAGATGGCGGGCCAGGTGCCGGAAGCGCCGGTGAAACGGGCGCGCACCTCGATGCGGCCGTATTTCCAATCGCCGAGGCCATGGGAGTGGAGGCGGGCGGAGGTGAAGGCATTGCCGCCGTAGTTTTCCTGGCGGGCGTTGATGACGAGGGAGACGTTTTCGACGCGGCCGTTTTCCAGACGGGCGGTGTAGTGTTGGAGTTCGTTGTTGCCCCAGCCGCCGCCGCCGGTTTCAAAGGCCCATTTCGCGGGATCGGGTGAGCCGGTGTAGGAGAATTCGTCGGCCCAGCCGGGGGAGGAAGTGAATTGGGCGCGGGAGATCGCGAGGCATGACAGGAGGGTCATGGCGATGCGGAGGAGGGAGAGGGGAGACATTTTTTCGAGATGGGTATCCAGAGCCGGTGGGTTAGGGGCGTGACGGTGGGGGCGGCACGGCCTTGGGTTTTCGGCTCGATGGGCCAGCAGACGCGTGGGTAGCGGGTCGGCGTGGCAGGGGTTTGTGGGTCATATGTATGGAGCGGAAAGGGGTGGTTGTCGAGGGTGGAGGTGGGGGGATGATGGGGCGGAATGAATTCCGCGGTCCGGGTTTTTTGATGGGATGGGCGGAGGGGGACGCTAGGATGTGGGCCATGAGCGATTCGATCAGCGATCTCACGGGGCGTATCCAGAAGTTCGTGGATGCCCGGGAGTGGCGGAAATACCATAATGCGAAGGATATGGCGGTGGCGATCGCGGCGGAGGCGGGGGAGCTGATGCAGCACTTCGTGTGGCAGCAGGATGACCAGATCGAGCAGCGGCTGGTGACGAAGCGGGATGAGATCGCTTCGGAGATCGCGGACGTGGGGATTCTGTTGTTTGAACTTGCGGACAACCTGGGCCTAAAGCTGGGGGAGGTGATGGAGGCGAAGATCGCGAACAACGAGCTGCGCTACCCGGTGGAGAAATCGCGGGGGAACAACCTGAAATATTCGGAACTGTGAGCGAGGATTTACCAGCCACTCCGGAGGGAGCGCCAGCCGCGCCAGAAGGCGCGGGAATGCCACGGCCGCCACGGCGGAAACGCTACGGGGGAAAGAATCCGCGGCGTTTCGAGGATAAATACAAGGAGCGCGATCCGGAGAAATACGCGGAGACGGTGGCGAAGGTGATCGCTTCCGGGAAGACGCCGGCGGGGACGCATATTCCGATTTTGGTGGAGGAGTGCCTGGAAGCTTTGCGGCTGGAGCCGGGGATGAGGGGGGTGGACGCGACGCTGGGCTACGGCGGGCACGCGGGGAAGATTTTGGAGAGGATTTCGCCGGGCGGGCGGTTGACCGGGCTGGATGTGGATCCGGTGGAGATGCCGAAGACGGTGGAGCGGCTGAAGGCGGCGGGATTCGGCGGGGAAAGTTTCGAGGCGGTGCGCTCGAACTACGCGGGGATCGCGAAGGTGCTCGGTGGGCGGG
>CAXTTX010000287.1:0-7212 GCA_964247045.1 uncultured Verrucomicrobiales bacterium
TCAAAGCAAATCGAGGATGAAGTGGGCGATCTGCTTTTCAGCGTGGTGAACCTGGCCCGCAAATTGGGCGTGGATGCGGAACTGGCATTGGCGCGGGCGCCTCCCCCTTGATCTTGTCCAGACCCACACCGATTTTCAGCGTCTTCAGCTTGCCCACACGGCCGTTTCTGACGGCTTCACTTGCCTTGCGGAAAGCCGGGAATGGCCCCTCCGAACGCTGCTGCGATCCTGTCTGCAGGATGATCTTCTTCGCCCGCACCGCCGCGCGCAACGCGATCGACTCGGCGATGTTGTAGGTCAGGGGCTTTTGGCAATAGACATGCTTTCCAGCCAGCGCCGCCGCAGTTGCGACAAGGCCGTGCCAGTGGTCCGGCACGCTCACCACCACCGCGTCGATCTCCGGATCAGCGATCACCTCCAAGTGGTTGGCGTATGTTTTCACCATGACGTTCTTCTCGCCCTTTTTCTGGTAGAATTCCTCCACCTTTTTCTTCGCGATGCCGAGGCGCACGGAGTCGAGGTCGCACACGGCCACCACGCGGCCGATGCCAGCCTTCATCGTCCCCAGCATGTCTTCTGAACCCATCCGCCCGCAGCCGATCTGCGCGACCTGGATGCGTTTGTTAGGCGAATCCGCAGCAAACAGCGAACCGGGAAAAATGCCCGGCATGGCGATCACGGCGGTGCCGCCGAACGCGGTTTTCAGGAATTGGCGACGTTGGATCATGGCTGGTGTTTTGGGAGAACTTTTCAAGTGGGGAAGCGATTGTCTTACTGCTTGGCCAGGTCGCGAATTTTCACGTTGCGGAAGGAGACGCGGTTGCCGTGGTCCTGCAACAGGATGTGGCCTTCCGGCAGCTCGCCAAAAGCAGGCCACTTCTTGTATTTGCTCTTCTCGACCAGATCCTTCCACTCCTGCGAGCCGCGCTGGATATCGACGGTCTTCACGCCGTTCAGATAGTAGGTAAGCTGCTTGTTGTTGGAAACAATGCGCGCGTTGTTCCACTCGCCAACCGGGTTCACTTTCTTGTCCTCGGGCGCGGTGATCATGTCGTACAGCGAGCCGATTGTCCGGTTTCCGTCGCGGCCCAGCTTCGCGTCCGGATGCCGCACGTCGTCCAGGATTTGGAACTCCGGCCCGATCGCCGATCCCTCGCCCTTGTTCAGCCCCGGGTCCACGAAGGTCTTGATCCCGCTGTTCGCACCCGGGGTGATTCTGAAATCCACGCTCAGCTCGAAGTTGGAAAACTTGTCCTTGGTGATGATGTCCCCCGCGGCGGAGGATTCACCGCCGCCGGTTTCGGTGATGGTCAAGACGCCGTCCTTGATCACCCAGCCGCCCTTCGGAAACTCCTGGTCCTTGATGCCGCGCCAGCCGTTGCTTGTCTTGCCATCCCACAGGAGTCGCCAGCCGGCGGCCTTTTCCGCGGCAGTGATGACGTTCTGTTCGGTTGATTGTAACTCCTTGATTTTAAGGTTTCTCCACCGGACCTGGGTGCCTTCCTTTTCCTTGTCCTTGCCGATGTCGTGCACTTGCAGCGCGATGAATCCGGAGGCGGTGGCGCTGTCCTTGATCGTCGCGCAGGGGGTATCGTTCAGCGTCGTCTTGATCGTGTCGCCAATGGCCTCGACGCGCACCTTGTTCCAGTCACCCTGTTTGAAAATCTTCCTCCCCTGATCACCGAAGACCTTGCCGTCGCCGCCCAGAATACCGGGGTAAAGCCAGCCCCGCCGGGCCTCGTCATAAATCCCCGCGCTCCACCAGCGGTTCTGCTTCGGATTCGGATCGATCTCCACCTGATAGCCATGCACCACATCCGGTTTGCTCTTCACGAGCTTACCCTCCCAGAGGATCTCCGTTTCCTCGGGAAAACTCTGGCTGCGGATCTGCACTCCGGAGTTCAGCATCGGGTCGATCTTGAACTCATACTCGAGGACGAAGTCCCCGTAGTCCTTGCCCGTGCAGAGGAAACTGTTAGGTGTTTCAAGCGTCGAGGTTCCCACGATCACCCCGCCGTCCTCGATTGTATACTTCGCCTTTCCCCCGCGTTGCACCCAGCCGTCCAGGTTCTTGCCGTTGAAGAGGTCGGTGAAGCCGTCGGCAGCCATCGCCAGGCCGCAGGAGGAAATCAGGAGAATCGGAGCACGCAGGTAATTCATGGATTTACAGTTACAGATTGGTTTCCAAGTCAGGGTTTGAAGATACGCACCAGCTTCCGGATTCTTGCGCCGGTCACCCTAATGGGGGACTGGCGCGCGGCTCATGGGCTTGAACGGAAGACTTGTCGCGAGGTCCGGAGGGTCCTTTTCCAAAAGCTTCATGTCAAGGAATGACCCGCCATGGCCCATTGGCCGATCGGTCATCCTCCCAGGTAACTCATCTCCGCTTTGGCATGCGCCACAAGGCCCCGCTCCTCGGAATAACGGTCGCGGCGCGCCCGCCAGATAGATCCTATGATTTTATATAGCCCGCCGGTTTCAGTGCCGCTTCTCAAGACCTCCCGGATGTCATGTCCCTCCGCCGCGAACAGGCAGGTGAAAAGCTTCCCGTCCGCCGAGACCCGCAGCCGCTGGCAATCCTGGCAAAACGGCTTCGTCACCGAGCGGATCAGGCCGATCTCCCCGCCTCCGTCCACATGCTTCCAGTTCACCGCCACTTCACCCCGGTACGCCGCGTCCCGGGGAGCCAGTTTGAACTCGGTCCCCAGGATTTCCAAAATTTCCTCCCCGGACACCACCTCACCCAGCTTCCACCCGTTGGTCTCCCCAACATCCATGTATTCGATGTAGCGCATGTCCACCCCGGTTGCCTTCGCCCACTTCGCCAGAGGCAGGATCTCGCCCTCGTTCACCCCGCGCTGGATCACTGCATTCACTTTCACCGGCAGGCCAAAGGCCAGCGCCGCATTCACCCCGGCAAGCACCCGTTCCACCTTTGCTCCCACGCCATTCATCCTCGCGAAAATTCCGGGATCCAGCGCATCCAGACTCACTGTCACGCGGTTCAGTCCCGCCAGCGCCAGCGCCTCCGCATGATGCGCCAACAGCACCCCGTTCGTCGTGATCGCGATGTCCTTCACCCCTTCGATCGCCGCGAGCATGGCCACCAGATCCTCCAGTCCCCTCCGCAGCAGCGGTTCTCCTCCGGTCAGCCGGATCTTCTCGATCCCCATCGGAACCAGCGCCCGCGCCAGCGCCACGATCTCCTCAAAACTCAGCAATTCCTCCCGCGCCTTGAAGGCGTAGCCCGGTCCGAAGATTTCGACTGGCATGCAGTAGCGGCACCGGAAATTGCAGCGATCCGTCACCGAGATCCGCAGATCCCGCATCCCCCGTCCCAATTGATCCACCGGCAGTGCCATTCCCGGCCAACATGCCTCCCTCCCCGGCCTCGCGCAACCGCCATTGGAGCTTTCCCGCAGCCCTATTAAGGATTTTCCGTAAAAATACCACCGTTCCCTACCCTCGGGACTGAATTCCAGCAGCTTACCGGATTTCATAAGATTATCAGTTAGAACATCCGCAATATCAACGAGTTACATCTGAAATTTTATGGACTCTTCATGAACTTTTTATTTGCCAAAAATTGTGGAATCGAAATGGTTCCGCGGTTCCGCGCCAGAAATGTTGATTCTTTCAAACATTTTCCACCAAACCCCTCCCCCGGAACCCGAAAACCTCACCATTCAAAATTCTCCTACTGCCGCATAGCCCTTAAATGCCCGTTTCCCTTCCGGTTTCCCCCCTCTTCGGCCCGGCGGTCCGATTGTTCTTTTTTCTGCTCTCCCTCGCGGGCATCGCGGTGGCAGCGGAGTCTCCGCGTAGTGTGAACATCGGGTGGAATCCGAATCCGGAGTCGGACATCGCCGGATACAAGGTCCTCTACGGTCTTTCCAGCGGCGTGCTTACCCAGTCCTTGGCCGTGGGCACTACCCCTGCCGCCACCCTCTCGAATCTGGAAGCCGGGAAGACCTATTACTGCGCTGTCAAGGCCTTCAATGCCGGGGGCTTCGATGGCCCGCCATCCGCCGAGATTTCCTTCGTGATTCCGCCGGACCCCGCGCCGGAGATCGCCATCGTGCAGTCCCCGGCCACATCCCTGGCCAGCGGTGCCGTCGTCAATTTTGGCGAAGTCGAGACCGGCTCCACCTCCACCGCCCGAACCTTCACCCTTTCAAATACCGGAGACGCGGACCTCACCGGGCTTTCCGTCGCCTTGGATGGAACGGGTGCCGCTGATTTCTCCGTCACCTCCCTTTCCGTCACCTCCCTTTCCGCCGGAGCTTCCGTTTCGTTTTCCGTCTCCTTCAAGCCATCCGGGGGTTCGGTCGTTTCCGCGAGGCTGCGGGTTGCCAGCAATGACGCGGATGAGAACCCCTTCGAGATTTCCCTGGCCGGAACGGGCATCCAGTACCCGGAGATCGGCGTCGAGAGCGCCAGCGGTGCCAGTCTCGTCGATGGCGAATCTTCCTTCAACTTTGAAAGCCCGTCCACCGGTGGAGTCGGCACGCCCCAAACATTCACCCTCCGCAATTCGGGAAGAGGTCTCCTCACCGGCATCGACCTCTCCATCGACGGCACGAATCCCGGCGAATTCATCATCAGCCCGCCGGGCGCCACCTCCTTGCCATCCGGTGGCAGCACCACCTTCCAGATTTCCTTCGCCCCAGCCGGCAGCGGTGTGCGCAATGCCAAGTTGCACATCGCCAGCAATGACGCCGACGAGGGCATTTTCGACGTCAATCTCGTCGGCAACGGAATTCCAGTCCCCGAAATCTCCGTGGCCCGCGCCGACGGAACCCGCCTGGTGAACGGGACGGGTAGCGTTGCTTTCACCAATACCATCGTCGGGACGACTGCCACGGCAGAAAATCTATCTGTTCAAAATCTCGGCCAAGTGGATCTCACCGGCTTGCGGGTTTCCATCGAGGGCAGCAATCCGTCCGACTTCACCCTTGATACGCCGGCATCAACCACCGTCGTCCCCGCCGCGAGCACGCCGCTCAAGGTCACCTTCAAACCCACCGCCTCCGGTCCACGCCGTGCCACCCTGAACATCGCCAGCAACGATCCGGATGAACCCTCCTTCCTCATCACCTTGACGGGCACGGGCATCGTGATTCCGGACATCACCGTCACCGCCCCGGATGGCACCAACCTCCAGGATGGCTCCGCAAATGCCGCGTTCGGCAATGTGATCCTCGGCAGCGCGGGATCCACCGTCTCATGGGTGATAGGGAACAACGGGACCGCTTCCCTGTCCGGCCTCGTGGCAACCATCGATGGCTCGCACGCCTCGGATTTCACCGTGACCACGGCACCTGCCTCAACCCTTGCCATCGGTGCCACCTCCACGGTCAAGGTCACCTTCAGCCCTTCCGCTTCCGGCGCGAGAAACGCCACCCTGCGCCTCGCCAGCAACGATCCGGATGAAAATCCTTTCGATATTACCCTTTCCGGGACCGGGGTGGCGGTTCCGGAAATCGCGGTTCTCAGGACGGGCCTCACCGATCTGACCGATGGCACTTCTTCCCTGCCCTTTGGCAGTGCCAATCTCAGCACCGCCACCGCCCAGGAAACCCTCGTCGTCAAGAACCTCGGCACCGCGAATCTGACAGGACTTGCGGTTTCCCTTTCCGGTGCGAACACCTCGGACTTCAAGCTGACCACCTTGGCAACGACTTCGCTCGCCCCCGGGGCAAGCACCAGCATCGCGGTTTCCTTTGCCCCCGTCGCCGCCGGCGCAAGGTCGGCGGTCTTGAATATCGCCAGCAACGATGCGGACGAAAATCCTTTTGAAATTTCGCTGACAGGCACCGGCGTGGCCCTTCCCGAGATCGCCGTTACCGGCCCGGATGCCACCGACTTGATCGATGGCCAGTCTTCGGTCGATTTCGCTTCCGTGAACCTCGGTTCCACCTCAGCAGCCAAATCCATCGTCATCCGCAATACCGGAACAGCGGTCCTCACGGGACTCTCCCTCGCCTTGAATGGTAGCCACCCGGGGGATTTCGCCGTCACGGCAATTCCATCCACCTTCCTGATCCCCGGTGCCTCCACCACCCTCCAGATTACTTTCAAACCCACCGCTTCGGGAGCCAGAAGCGCCTCGCTGCGCATCGGAAGCAATGACGCCGATGAGAATCCATTTGATATCTCCCTGACCGGTGGGGGCCTCGCTTTTCCCGAGATTGTCGTCACGCGCGCCAACTCCCTGAACATGGTCGACGGCCAGGCCTTGGTCTTGTTCGGGAATATCAACCTCGGCTCTTCGGCATCCCCGCAATCTTTCGTGATCACCAACTCCGGTACCGCCGCCCTCACCGGTCTGGTCATCACCACTGATGGAGCGGGTCGAACGGACTTTACCGTCAGTTCCCCAGGCATCACTTCCCTAGCCCCCGGAGCCAGCACCACCTTCACGGTCGCCTTCACTCCTTCGGCCGCGGGGACGCGGACAGCGGCCTTCCACATCGCCAGCAACGACGCGGACGAAAATCCCTTCGACGTTACCTTGCTGGGAACGGGCGTTGCCATCCCGGAAATCGCGATCACCGGACCGGACGGCTCCGGCCTTTCCGATGCCGCATCCACGCTCACGTTCCCTGGCGTCGCCTTGGGATCGGCTTCCGTAAACCAGACCATTGTCGTCTCCAACACCGGCACCGCCGCCCTGACAGGCCTTTCCGCCTCGCTGACGGGACTCGGCAAGTCCGACTTCACCCTCGGCTCGTTACCTTCCTCATTGGCTCCGGGTGCCACCGCCATCTTCGTGATCGCATTCAAGCCCGCCGCCGCCGGTGCCAGAGATGCGCTTCTGGCCATAACCAGCAACGATGCCGACGAGAATCCCTTCGAACTCGCACTGACCGGTAGCGGTGTTCCCGTTCCCATCCTAGCCTTGGAAAACGAAGACGGAACCCTGCTCAACCCGCTGGCCTTGCAGTTCGGCGATGTCATCCTCGGCGAGGAAACCGCCTCCCGCACCGTCGTCGTGCGCAACGCCGGCACGGCCGACCTGAACAACCTGCTCGTCACCACCACCGGCACCGGTGCCTCCAGCTTCTCTTTCGGCGCACCCGCTCTCACCACCCTGGCACCGGGCGAAAGCACCTCATTGCAAATTCAATTTGATCCCACGACGTCCGGCCTGAAATCAGCGTCCCTGGTTGTCGTCGGGGAATCGTGCGACCCTCTCCAGGTCGCTTTGGC
>CAXTTX010000288.1:0-7210 GCA_964247045.1 uncultured Verrucomicrobiales bacterium
GGTCACCGTCGTCTTCGCCTGGGCTTCCTTGAAGCTCCGCAATTGGCGGAATTTCCAGATCTTCATGGGCATCACGGTTGCCTGTGCCGGTATCTTCATGGTCCTCAAGGCCGTCGAATACAACGTGAAGTTCCATCACCAGGCCCTCCGCCTCAAGGACTACTCGGTCGTCGAAGGTCACCTCGCTTATGAAATGGATGGCGACAAGGAAGCGCTCGACCACAACGGCAGCAAGATCGAGGAGAACCTGATCAACATCGAGGCTTCCAAGGTCACCTTCAACACCGTCCGCTACCACAAGGCATGGGTGGAGGAAATGCTCAAGGAAGCCACCCACGAGAAGGCTACCATCACCCTCGCGGACGACGTCTCCGCCATCACGGAGGAAGGCAAGCCAGCCCAGGTCCTCGCCAAGGCCGGTGACCCGCTCTCGCTCGAACTTCTCGCGAAGGTCAACAGCGCCCACCTCGCCGCCCGCGCCCACAACGGTCACTACCGCACCGAAGCACTCCGGGATGAATGGAAGAAAGCCAAGGCCGCCAGCCCGGACGCGAATGACCGGGAACTCGCCCCCAAGGTGAACATCGACATGGTCGCGCTGGAGCCGAAGCTCCTCTCGGAAATCCCGAGCGTTGCCTTCAAGGTAACTCCTCCCTCCAAACTGGATTTCCACCCGCGTGACGTTCAGGAGGCCGATGGCTCGTCCCGCCTGCGTGACGACACCGTGGTCGAGGGCAAGCTCCTCGCTAGCCCGATGGTTTTCCACTATGTCGATGCCATCGATTTCCAATTCCTCGTCATGAAGGCGATCGAAAAGGGCATCGATCCCGAGGTTGCGATCGAGAACTCCTGGCTCATCAAGAACAACCCGGAGATCCGCGAGGCCTGGGAATGGCACCAGGAGGAAGTTGCCAAACTCAAAGAGGAACTCATCAAGCACTACGGCCTGGACAGCAAGGGCAACCCGAAGCGCGTGCCGACCCACAAGGAACTCTACCGCATCGGTTGGGACAAGTTCGCCGAGCGCGGTGAAAAGCTCCACGGCATCAAGCTTTCCTTCACCGAGTCCACCAAGGAGAAATTCATGGGTCCGAACTACGAGGCCCGCAACAAGTCCGGTGAAGGTGCCGCCCACTCGGAAGGGGAACATGCGGAAGGCGCCCACCACGCCGCCGCCACGTTCCCGGAGCACCTCTCGGTCCCCCGTCAGGAAGTCGGCTTCGCCGCCAAGTTCACCCCGGCTTGGAATACCTACTACGCGATCTATTTCACCATCACCGGTCTCCACGGCCTCCACGTCATCGGTGGCGCCCTGGTCCTCGGCTACTACCTCTTCTTCGGCCGCAAGATGTATCTCACCAACCCGGAATGGCTCGCCAACCGGGTCGAGATCGGCGGCCTCTTCTGGCACTTTGTCGACCTCGTCTGGATCTTCGTCTTCCCGATCCTCTATTTGATGTAATTTCCCTTTTTTCCCCAGATTCAACCACCCGAACTCCATGGCTGATACTCCAGAAGCGATCAAACGCTCCATCCGCATTTACTGCTTTGTCGGTGCGATCCTCTTCATCGGGACCGTGCTCACCGTCCTCGTTGCGGAATGGGAACTCCTCGATTTCGGCCGCCGCGGCTTTGATCACGTCGACTGCATCATCGGTTTGACCATCGCCAGCATCAAGGCGACCTTGGTGGCCTGCATCTTCATGCACCTTAACCACGAGAAAAAAGCAGTCTACTGGCTCTTCGGTTCCGGCCTTTGCATGGTGTGGAGCCTCGCCGGCCTCACGGCCCTCGCCATGTGGGACCCCATCGGCAAGCCAGGGACGGGATTCCTGGAGATGTTCTACACCAAGTAATCAACCTCGTTCACCGCCATGTCCCTCAAAGGCTTCCACCTCGTCTTCGTAACCGTCAGCACGCTGCTCTGCATCTTCCTGGCGCTATGGGGCTTTTTGCTCGCCGGGGACCAGTCCGGAATGACCCTCGCCCTCGGTACCGTCGGTGCCGTCGGTAGCCTCCTGATGCCCGCCTACGGCATCTACTTTTGGCGGAAAATCACCCGCATCCACATCTGAACATGAATGCTCTTTCCAGCTTTTCCAACCTTCTCGCTTGTTCCACCTGCCGGGAAACCATGATCCAGGGGGGTGGTGAAGCCGCCAGTTGGTCGATCTTCTTCCTACTCGCCGTCATTCTCGCCATGATGGGGGGGATCGCCTTCTTCATGATCCGCCTGGCCATCCGCCAGAAGGAGCATTTTGACCCCACTCTCTCCGACGACTACGTCGCCCCGGAAACCGCCCCTTGATCCTCTTTTTCTTCATTCCTTTCCCATGAGTCCTTCCAAGTTTCTAGGTATCCCGGAGAACTTTTCCGCCCACGGTGGCCAGGTAGACCACATGATCGACGTGGTCCACTGGTTCATGATCGCCCTCGGCGTCGGCTGGACGATCTTCTTCTTCATCTGCATTTTCCGCTTCTGGCACAAAAACAACCCCAAGGCCTCCTATGAAGGCGTCCGCAGCCACCTTTCATCTCATTTGGAAATCGGCGTGATTATCGTGGAGGCCGTCCTTCTCCTTGGCTTCGCCTTCCCGATGTGGGCCGAGCGTGTCGATAGCTGGAGGGAAGTCCAGAGCCTCAACCCCGTCCGCGTCCGCGTCGTTGGCTGGCAGTTCGGCTGGACCTACCACTACCCGGGTGCCGATGGAAAATTCGGCCGCATCGACCCGAACCTCATCTCCGGCACCAACGAGCTCGGCATCGACTACTCCGATCCCAATGCCCTCGACGACTTCACGAGCCCGATCCTCAAGCTGCCCGTTGACCAACCGGCCGTGTTGAACATCACCACCAAGGACGTCATCCACAACTACGCGATCGTCCCGATGCGCATCCAGCAGGACGCCATCCCCGGCCGTGAGATCCCCATGTGGTTCACGCCTGTCAAGACCTTGGAAACCTACGTCGTCTGCGCCCAGCTCTGCGGGGAAGGCCACGGTAACATGGTCGGCAGCATGGAAGTCCTGCCGAAGGAACAATTCGACACCTTCTTCAAGGGGCAGACCGAGGCCGCCCTGAAGGCGAACAGTCCGAAAACCGCCGTTCCGTGAACGGCCACCACCGTGTCTGAATCCAACGAGATCGACCGCGAGGATTTCCGCAACCTCTTGGTCGAGATCGGGAAGACCCGGATTCCCTTCGGCAAGTTCGGCATCAAGGCCTATCCTCCGGCCGGTGTCCCCATCATGGATCTGCCGGTGGAATACCTCGTCTGGTTCAAGGAACGCGGTTTCCCGAAAGGCCGTCTGGGCGAGTTGATGGCCCAGGTCTGTGAGATCAAATCCGTCGGCATGGATGCCGTCTTCGACCCCCTCCGCCACGCCAACGGCGGCCGTTTCAAGCTCCAGCCACAACGCCGGCGCACCTTCGGCTTCGAGTAAATCGCGGGATCATTCCACCGGTGCGATCGGCGGCAATCGGGGCGGCTTCTTCCACTGCATCAACACATTCGCCGCAAGGATTAGGCAGCCTCCGACAACCAGTTTGGTGGTCATCGCTTCATTCGGATACGACCGCCCGACAAACGTCCCTAACAGCACGGGCAAATACAGCACGTAAACCGCTGTGAACACCGGCTCGATCGTGTAGATCAACCCCGCCTCGGTGGCCGGCACCATGGGCTGCCAGTGGTTCATCAGGACATAGGCGCCCACCGAACAGAACAACGCGAGTGCTCCCGTCAGCACGAAGGACTCCATCGTCGCTCCAGCCTTCATGCAGCTTGCCAGATCCGGCGCGACCACGAGTGTCACCGGCACGAATATCACCCCGATGCCAAGGAACATCACGAAACTGACCGGCGTTCCCCGGTTCCCTTCATAGCGGGGATTTTCCAGCGCGAGGATCTGGAACGTGAAAAGGCAGGCAGCCAGCAGGGTTTCCCATTCCCCGCGACCCATCTGTAGGTTTCCCGAACTCATGCCGGACAAGATCGCCCCTCCGGCAATGACCATCACCGTTGCCACCACCACCCGGAGTTCCGGCCGCCGCTTCAGGCGCAGGCAGGCCCATAGCGGCAGGAAGATGCAATAGGCTTGCGTCAGGAATGCCGAGGTCGATGCTTCGGTGTATGCCAGTGCATCCGCTTGCACCCACATCCCCAAGCCGCCCCAGAAAGCCAAAACCAGCCCTTGCCGGATCTCATTTTTTTCCGGCCGGTTTCTTCCCATCACGAACGGCAGCAGCATCAGCGCCGCCAGTCCGAAACGGGCCGCCTGCATCCACGAGGCGAGGAACAAGGTCGATGCTTCCGGCAACCGGCCCGATTGCTCCAGGTGCAAGGCCTTCACCAGCGGGAAGCTCACGCCCCACAAGGCACAGGCAACGATGAGCAGGAACGCGGGCATGGGCGGGTCGGGAAGATGCTCCCTTTCCCGGCCGTCGCAAGCCGCGAATCCCCTTGGCTTGCCTTTGCGCCCCGATCACACAGGATGTCCCACATGAGTGGATTTATGAACACCCGACGGCAGTTCCTCGTCGGCACCGGAGCATGGCTTGGCGCGACCGCGTTCGCGCGGGGCCAGGACCAGCCGGGTACAAAAACGATCTCTATTTTCCACACCACCGACCTCCACGGGCACATCGTTCCCACACAAACTTACGGCGGTCTTGCCGATGTCGGCGGCTTCGCCCGCTGCGTGTCCTGCATCCGCCAGTGGCGGAAGGAAAACCCGGACTCGCTGCTCCTGGACATCGGCGACGTCTATCAGGGCACCGCCGAAAGCCTGATCAACGGCGGCAAGCTGATGATCGGCCTCTTCAACCGCCTCGGCTATGACGCCTGGACCCTCGGCAATCACGACTTCGACTGGGGCCCGGAACTCCTCGAAACGAACCTCGCCCTTTCGCAATCCCCGGTTCTAACCGGAAACTTGGACAAATCCGGCAAGATGCCCGGTGCCCTCGAGGGAAATTGGAAAGGCGTGAAACCCTGGATCATGAAAGAGGTCGCCGGTTTCCGCATCGCCCTTGTCGGCCTCGTGACGCCGGGTCTTCCCTATTGGCTCACCCCGGAAACCATGGGTGGGGTCGCTGCCACCGATGCCGCCACATCCCTGAAAAAATCAATCGCCGAAGCCCGCGCCGCCAAGGCGGACGCCATCGTCGTCATGGGCCACATGGGCTGGCGGAAAGACGGCGACGATTTCGCCAATCCCATTGCGGCAATCCTCGCCGAAAACGAAGGCGTGGATATCTTCCTCGCCGGCCACACCCACCAGGACAAGCCCTCGTGGGAAATCGGCAGCGTGCTGTGCTCACAGGCCAGCTACTACGGCATCAACTGCGGCCGCGTGGATATCACCTTTGACAAGGAGACCCGCAAGCTCGTCTCCCGCAGCGCCTACACCGTCCTGATGGACAAACGCTTCGACCTCGATCCAGTCGTCATGGAAGTCGCCCGGCCGGACCTGAAAAAAGCGGAAGAGCAAATGGCCCGCAAGCTCGGCACGGTGAAGGAAGTGATTCCCGGAAAGGGCAGGGGCAACCGCCTCGCCGTTCTTTTCTGCGAATTCTTCAGCGAGGCCCTGCAAAGGAATTCCACCCCCGTCGATGGCATTTTTCACGGCACTTTCGGCACGGGCAATCTGGCTCCCGGAGACATCACCGTGGCCGACTGCTGGAAAATGCTGCCGTACGAAAATCTCCTCGCCGTCGCCGACATCAGTGGCGCTGAACTCGTCGAGATCGTCGCCGAAGACCGCAAGGATCGCCAGTCTGACCGCCTCCTCTGGCCCTTCGAACTCGAACTGGACCAGGACGGCAAGCCCGTGAAATTCCTCTACAAGAACGAAACGGTCGAACCGGACCGGCGCTTCAAGATCGCCTTCAACAGCTACGACGCCCAGTCCGGCGGCCAGAAACTCATGCGCTTGCGTGAAATCCTGGCCACTCCCGCAGCCAAACGCCAGCCGACCACCATCGAAACCCGCGGCGCGCTCATCGACGGCATCCTCAACCGCAAGGAAATCGCCTGAAATTTCATCCTTTCTTCATTGGCATTTCACCCGGAGGTATTGAAATCAACGAATGGCCCGCGTCCTATTGGTAGAAGATGAACCGGCAATCGCCGACACCCTCGTGTATGCGCTCAGCACCGAGCGCTTTGAAGTCACCCACGCCCTCACCGGATCGGACGGGCTCACCGCCTTTGCCGCAGGCAACTTCGATTTCGCGATTCTCGACATCGGCCTGCCGGACATGACCGGCATGGATGTCTGCCGCCAGCTCCGGGAAACCTCCACCATTCCGGTACTCTTCCTGACCGCCAGGGATAGCGAGGTCGACCGCATCCTGGGGCTGGAACTCGGCGGCGACGATTACGTGACCAAGCCCTTCTCCCCCCGGGAAATCGTTGCCCGGGTCCGCGCGATCCTGCGCCGCTCCCAGAAGGCGCCGCCCCAGGCGCAGGGCGGAAATCCCGCTCCCGACGGCAAGAAGGTCCTGCATCACGACAGTTCGGCGATGCGCATCCACTGCCACGGCCAGACGCTGGATCTCACCGCCCATGAGTACAAACTTTTGCTGGTCCTCATGCAGCGCCCGGGCCGTGTTTACACCCGCGACCAACTGCTTGAGAACGCCTGGGAGGATCCGGGCGCGGTGACAGACCGCACGATCGACGCCCACGTGAAATCCATCCGTGCGAAGTTGCGCGGCGTCCAGGAAGGGGCGGAGGATTTGATCCAGACGCGCCGCGGACTGGGTTATCTGCTCTCCCTTTGATAATCCGCCGCCATGCGTTTCACCCGGGTCACGCTCTTCTTCATCGCGTTCATCATCACGCTCGGGTTCTATCAGCTCGCCCGGCATTTCCTCGCCGAGGTGGAGCCGCAGACCTTCCAAGCCACCGAGGAGGGCTTGGTGGATACCGCCAATCTTCTCGCGGAGATGGTGGAGCGGGACGTCCGGGAGAATCATTTCAAACCCGGGCCCCTGCGGGAAGCCTTCGCCGGGGCCCACGGCCGGGTGTTTAAGGCCAAAATCTTCGATTACGTTAAAAAAAGCGTGGGAATCCATGCCTACCTGACGGATGCGAAAGGCATCGTGATCTTTGACTCGGACGGTGGCCGTCGCGAAGGGGAAAACTACCGGGACAAGCTCGACGTTTCCCGGACGCTTGACGGGCAATACGGGGCACGTAGCAGTC
>CAXTTX010000289.1:0-7202 GCA_964247045.1 uncultured Verrucomicrobiales bacterium
GTCAGCGGGCTGATTTTGTAAGGGGAGCAGGGGAAAAAGGATTGGACGCGGAGAGGAATCGGGGCGAGGTGTGCAGATGGCTGAAAAACCGTCAAAATATGATCTGAATTTCACGGATGATGAGTTCGTGGCGCTGCATGCGGCGGCTTCGGCGGAGGGGGTGGAGATCAATGATTTCATCGTGGCGACGCTGAGGAAGCATGCGGAGATCCTGAGGAGGATTGAGAAGGAGAAGTCGCATGGGGGGACGATGGAGGAGGAGAAGGTGGAGACGATGGCCGGGTGAGATTGTCGGGCCGGAGGCGTGCGTAGTGGTGAGCCAAACGGTTTTTTGGGGAGGGATTTGGTGCATTTTGGCGTCATTTTCGGTGCAGAATCCGTGTCGTTCCCGCACTTTGGAGCCCTGTTTTTGACGTTTTTGCAGAAATTTGGGAAAATCGGCGGCGTGGCGGGGATGGGGTTGGTCGATGGAAGGTGATGAGGGCCAGCGTGTTGTGTGGAAGGTGGTCATTTCGAGTCGGAGGCAAATGCAACCAATGCCAAGTGTTTTGGGTTTTGTTTCGAGCGAAGGGGGCGAAACAGAGGGTGAGAGGAGTTGGATTTTGGAGGAGGAGAGGGGAGTTGCATCTGCTGTAACCTAGCATAGGTCGCCGGGTGTGTCACACCTGATGTGTATGGGGAGGGGGGGAAATGGTAACACTTCTCCCAGCCCAAGGGGCAAGAATTGCCAAGGGGCTGTAGCCGTCTGCAGATGCCACGAGCCGGAGGGCTGGTCCCTTCCATGGCGCGGAAAGCGGGTTGATCCAGGTTCTTCGCGTATGCTGAAATTATCTCAAATGGAATATCAGTTGTATATGGTTAGAAAATAACCTGTTATTTCCATTGGTTAGGATTTTCGTTGCGCGTTGGAGTGAATCGGACATGGCTAGTGTAGCAAGGTGGAATAGACCGGTCGTCCATGGGGGACGACCTCACATGCCGCCCATCCATGACAAGACACAATGAAAGCAGTTGAGGCATACTCGTTAGCGTGGAATCCGGTTAGCCACAATGGTCGGATCAGCGTGTTTCTTCAGAACGAAGGATGGAAGCCGCTGTCGATAATGGATTCCGCGGATTTCTGCGCGTGTGTGGCGGTTCTGCGCCATAAGCCGGTCATGCTGGATGACCAGGGAGGTCTCAGCACAGGCCCGGAGCCGGATAATGTCCCCAATCCCTGACAAACCGGATGGGGGCCGTTCATGTGGAGAGCAAAGGCCATGTGGGGAACACGGGGCATCAAGGCGCGGCGTGTTTCCGCGGATCACGGCCGCTTTTCCGTGAGAGAATCCTGTTATGAAAAGCAATTATCAATATCCGTACATGTCTAACATCGTAAAAATGGTAACGTGGATTTGCATCGCGTGTTTGACTTCCGCTTGCGCACCCTTCGAGAAGAATCCGATTCCGGGAGCAAAAAACAACGTCGTGCGGCTGGAGGGAATCCAGGTCTCCACTGTCCTGGCCGCGCTCAAGGTCCAGCTCGCGGAAGCAATTGCCGAAATCAACTCCCTCAAAAAGGCGAATCCGGGGCACCCCGTCAAAGCGCTGAACTTGAAGACGGGGAGTGGAAAGCTGACCGCCACGGTCAAGTCGGTGAAAGGCGACTCGGGCAGCCTGAAAGGGGTCATCCCCTTCAGTGATTCGACGAAACCGCGGTGACTCCGACGTTTGGCGCATCCTGGGCGGCCGAAAGCACCCGCATCGAGGAATTCGCGTTCAAGATCACCCCGGAAATGAAAGGCCGCCCTGTGAACATGCCGGAACTCCGGGATGTGAAGATCGGAACAGCAGTCCGGGACGCGATCATCGCCAAATACAATGATTTGCTGAAGATGCCCGTCGCGCCCAAGGGGAGCACCTACGGCCCGCCGCTCACCCCGCAGTCATTCACGATGACATTCAATTTCGTGGCCCAGCAGAAGAGTGACGGGAAGGTGGAGATCAAATTCGTTCCTTCCAGCCCGACATTCACCGAGGTGGATCCGACCTTGTCCACCAACCGGGAAAAGACGCTGACGAACCAACTGGTGGTCAGCCTGCCTTTTGACACGGACGATCCGGGTGATCCACGGAGGCTATTCTATGCGGTAAAGGGAGCGCAGGGAGTGCTTTATGTGGAGGAGCCATTTTCCAAGGAGCGGTACGACCAGCTTTTGACGAACGTCCAAAAGCCCAAGATTGTTGATGGAGGGCAACCTCCCCAATGGCTTCTGGAGAACTTGAACAGGGGACTGGGTCCCGTGCCCTTCAATGGGCCGATGGTGGTTCCGGTTCCCGCTGTGCCGGAAAGCGGCATGGTTCCTGAGAAGGAAGCCGATCCGTTCTGAAACGGACTTTTGGCGGGTATGCTGAGACCGCAGAACCCGAAACGCGTCTGGAGCCCTACTGACCGTTCGGGCCGGGTTATTTCGCGAAGCCCGGGAAGCCTTGATCCTTGTTGCTGGAGGTGGCGGGCTTGTCGGAGTGGCCGGGGAAGCCGGCGTCGGCGTTGCGGCTGGAGGCAACACTGCGGTTAAGGACCTGGAGCTGTTGGGTGGGTTTTCCGGCGGGGGCGGCGAGGCTGTTGGTGAGGTCGTCGTCGGATTTTGATTTTCCGATGAGGGCGGCGGGGTTTGCCCTGGTGGAGGCTCCGGGTTTGAGGGTGGCCGGTTTTTTGGATCCGGAGGACGCACCCACACCAATGAGCATGACGATGAAGAAGCCGATTGAGAATTTGAGCATGGGAGCAAACTAACTGTTATTGTCCTGATGGTCAACTTTTCCTAACTTACGTGAAAACGTTTACGTGAAGACGGGGGATCTAACTTACGCGAACGCGTAATTGTTAGGGAGGAAGACCCGAGACGCGAAGACGCAAGAGGGGGGAAGAGAGGACGGGGCTCGCGCTGAGGCGCAGGGGCGCGGAGGAAGAAGAGGAGCCGCGGGAGGGAAGCGGAGGTGGATGGGGTGAATATCGCGTCGGGAGGGGATGGGGAGAAGGGCCACAAAGGGGCGCGAGAAAGCGCGCGAAGGAAGAGGGGGGGGAGGGGCTGTGCAGATGGGGAAGCCGAGGGTGGGGTCCTGGCTTGCCAAGGTCTGGCGGGAATGTGAACGTGGGATTGAACGAGTCCGTTTGCAGAGCCATGGAAAGTGAAGCCCCCACCCGCAGAAGCCTGAAACCCACCTTGCTCGTCTTCGCGGGGATCTCGGCGGCGCTGGGTCTGATGGTGCTCCTTCAGGTTAATAGCGATCAGCAGCAGTATTTCCTGCATGTGGTGCTCCTGTTCTTTGTTTTCTGCATCGACCTGATCTATGTGGCGATCCGCTGCGCGATGAGGCTGGGTCGGGTGGCGGCCCTGACGATCGGCGCGGCTTTGGTGGCGTTCCTGTTCACGCCGGGATTCGCGGCCGGGGAGGGAGGGGCGATGATTCTCCCGGCGTGGATGAGTTTGTTCGGCACGAAATCCGACGGGAAAATGGGAGTGATGTGGGGAGGTGGCGCGGCAGAGTCCATCGCGATCGGGTTCGGGGTGCTCTTCGCGGTGGGGGTGGTGATCCTTCTGCTGGTGGGTGGGGTTGAAATGCTGGTGAAGCGCAAGGGAGGCAAGCGGCCGTGACCGGGGGGAGGGCTTTTCAAATACAGTTTCGTCGTCGGGCGGCTATTGGCATGTCTCGCCGTTCTGGTGGTTTCCGGATGTGGCCGCGAGCGCATCCGGCATTCGAAGGAGATCGAGGTGCGGGTGGAGGCTGAAAGGGTCGAGAAAGTGGTGTTTGATCTGCTGGATGCGCACTCCGCAGTGCTGGATCTGGCCGCGTTCAGGGCGATGGTGTCGAAGGCGAATGTGATCAGAGGTGCCCGGGTGAAGAATGGAACTGTTCTAGTGGGTGGCGACGCGGCACCGCCGCGGGATGCCAAGGTGTTGGATTTGGCAAAACTGGAACTCTACTACCGGGGCACTTGCGATGGTTTGACCACGACGTTCCAAATTTTTCCGATGAAGAAGCAATTGGAGGATCCATCGACGATGAGGCTTTGGCAGATCTATCCGTGAGGGGCTGCAGGAGATGGCGGAGGAAGAACAGCCATGGGAGGGAAGCGGACGTGAAGGGGGCAGCGCGGGGGAGATGCCGTTTCAGGCTGATAGGGATTTTTACTACTTCATCCGGGGTAGGGGAAATGCACTACGTGGTTTTCCGGTAATTTCCGGGTTTCCTGATAGTTATGGACCGGCTAGCGTGAAGGCTGATCGGTCGTCCCTGACCGTAATCGCACCCGTATGATCGAAAACAAGAAATACACCCACTGGAAAATCGATGGAAATGTCAGTTGGGTCGCCGGTGTGCCGGATTTCACGGAGGCGGATTTCCGGGAAGGTTGGGAGGAGACCTTTGAACAGCAGGAGTGGAGGCTGCATCCGGGATTGTGGCAGCTCAGCGGCAGCAGGCCGCCGTGCGTCACGCCGGAGGATGGCGTGATGAAATCCTGCCGGAGGTGCGAGGCGGACTACCGGGGCAGCAGCGGAGCCTTTGTATCGGGCGCGTTCTGTGCGTGGTGGGCGGCCTGCGGAAGCAAGGTGCCAGCTTGATGGACTGTTCTGCCGGGGCCTGTCGGGAGAAACGTTGCCGACGGGCAGGAATGCCTTGGGAAACGGGGATCGATCCGGATTCCGAACCTTAGCCGGTCCACGGCGGCGGGAGCTGCCCCAACCGGACGTTAGGGATTGCAAGGGTCCCTGCCTTTTCGGACCGCGTTCCAGGTCCAAGATCACTCCCGGGAGCGGAAGGCGGGGAGGGTGACTTCCAGGCGGATGGAAAGGAGGCGGACGAGGAAGGTGACGGCGGTGCCGATGATGGCGGCGGCATTTCCGGCGGGCATGAAATGACGGGCGACGAGGTAGGCGACGGCGCCGGAGATGGCGGCGGTGGCGTAGAGGGGGACTTCCTTGCGGAAGACGTCGGGGAGGCGGGTGAGGAGGACATCGCGACAGATGCCGCCGGCGACACCGGTCATGGTGCCGAGGGCAACGGCAACCAAGGGACCGGTGCCGAATTGGAGGCTCTTTTGCGCGCCGATGACAGTGAACATGGCGAGGCCGAGGGCGTCGGAGATTTCGAGGAAGCCGCGGGGGAGATCGACCCAGCGGGCGAGGATGAAGGTGACGACGGCGGCGATGAGGACGGTGACGATGTAGTTGGAATCGCCGATCCAGAAGACGGGGGTGGCGCCGAGGCAAAGATCGCGGATGGTGCCGCCGCCGAAGGCGGTGACGAGGGCGAGGACGATGACTCCGAAGAGGTCAACACCGCGCCCGCGGGCGGCGAGGACGCCGGAAACGGCGCTGACGGCGACGGCGAAGTGTTGCAATATATAGATCACGGGAAGACCCGAGACTTAAGACACAAGACTTGGAGACGCAAGAGAAGAGGGAGAAGTGCCGAGTGATCAGTGAGCAGCGGGAGACAAGAGGCACGAGGTGAACCACGCAATACTCGGAAGGCAGGGAAAAGGAGACGAAATACGAGAGACCAGATTGAGGGATCGAAAAAAAAGCGGACCCCGGGAAAGAGTCCGCTTTTTCGTCGGGTGATTGCTAGATGCCGCCCGGGTCAGGGGTGGCGATGGCTGCGGCCGGTGAAGAGGCGATAGACGATGAGGAGGAGGATGGCTCCGACAACGGAGGCGATGAAGCCTGCGGCGTCGCCCGCGGCATACCAGCCGAGGGATCGGCCGAGGTAGCCGGCGACGAGGGCTCCGGCGACGCCGAGGAGCATGGTGATGAAGATGCCGCCGGGGTCCTTGCCGGGCATGAGGGCCTTGGCGACGATACCGACAATGAGTCCGATAAGAAGCATCCAGATGAGTTCCATGGTAGTGGTGAGTTGGTTGGTTTGGTAAGGAGACCGGCGTGCTTGCCAGCCTGCGTTTTCCTTAGCGGGAAACGTGCCCGGAGGTTTTGGCCTTGAAATCAAGGGTTTCGGTCTAACGGCATTCCGCATGGGAGTGCAAAATGCGATGTGAGGCGGCGCAAAGCAATCCATCGCGGGGGCGATACAGGCCCGCCCGCCTGAGGCCGGTGCGAAAGCCAGCCGTGCCATCGACAGCCATCGGGTCACCCCCTTGATCCTGTATCTCTTTATCCGGCGTGCCATGATTGCGCGCCAGCGCGCGGGGATCTCTGTTTATTCCCCGGCTTTTGCCTCGTTGCTGACGGCTCCGGTCCGGCCCGGGGGCCAGTAGCGGTAGACGAGCTTTCCGGTGACTGCCATTTCGGAGATGATCCGGTGGCCTTCCATTCCGCCGGCGTGCTGCACGCCGAGGCTGCCCTTTGGCACGGAGGACTGGCCCTCCGGCGTGGCTAGGGTATCGCCTGGCAGGGCGATGACCTGGCCGAGGTAGAGTTTTTCGCTGCCCAAGGGGCCCCGGTAAACGATGTGGTCACCCTTTGCCGGCTGCCGGTCGCGGTAGGCGGCCTTCCACTCGAGGAAGCGGTCGCCGCGCACGATCCCGATCTGCGGCAGATCGGTCGCCGCGAGTTTGGACTGGGAAAGGGTGGTGAGGATGGCGACTGCGGCGGCGATGGCCACGGCCAGGGAGGGAATGATGCCGATGACCAGATAGGGAAGCCAGTGGTTGTAGTCCTTCAGCCGGTAGTCGGTGCGGGTGGCGCGGACGACTTTCTTCACATCGAAATAAGACCAGATGCCCACGGCGATGGCGAAGATCCACAGTGCCATGGCCAAGCGGAGATTTCCCCAGGGAGCAACGATCAGGAGGGCACCGAGGACCAGGGGCAGATCCACTCCCGCGAGCACGAGGAGGCCACGGCGGATATCGCCGGCATAGATATGCCCCAGTCCGGGGCAGCATTGGGAGAGGAGTCCGGCGATCTTGGGATTGCGGGCCTTGATGAGGGCGGGAGCTTGAAACGGGGCGGGGTGATTGATGGTGGTTTCCATGGTCAGGCAGGTGTTAGAACGAGAAGGACGAAGAGAATGAGACGGGCAGCCCCCACAAGGGTGGAGGGAACTCCCAAGAGGGAGGCGAAGCGGGGATAGGCCAAACGGGACGGTTGAGGGGTGCGACGGGTGCGGCTGGTTTCCGGGCGGGCTTGGCTGGAATTCACGGAAGCCATGACGAGAAGCGACAGGTCGGCCTCGTGAAAATGCTGGCGGCGCCGGGC
>CAXTTX010000290.1:0-6216 GCA_964247045.1 uncultured Verrucomicrobiales bacterium
TGATCGCCGTGTTGCCAAGGAAAGTTTTCTCCATCCGCCGCTCCTGCAAAATCCGCGCCAGCACGGGAAACGCCGTGATGCTCATCGAGATGCCCATGAACAGCGCGAAGGAAGTGAAGCTCGTCCCCGGTTGTGCTAGCCCGGTATAGAGGAAATACGCCAGCAGGACCCCGAGGAAATACGGAAAGATGATGCTCGCGTGGCTCACCACCACCGCCGTGTGCGCCTTCTTGCGCACGTGCCCGATATTCAGGTCCATGCCGACCGTGAACATGAAAAGGCAAACCCCGATCTGGCTGAAAAGCTTCAGCGCCCCCAGCGACGTTTCCGGAAAGACCAAGTGGAACGCGTCCGGCGACAGCAGCCCGAACAACGATGGACCCAGCAGGATCCCCGCCGTCATTTCGCCGATCACCGAGGGCTGCCCGCACTTCGCGAAAAGCCCGCCTAACAACCGCGAGCAGCCGATGATCACCAGCAGCTGCAAAAACAACACCGCCAGCGGATGATGCAGGTTCGTACCCAATCCCGCCACCATCGATCCAACGAGCGAGCCTCCCGCCGGCGTCACCTGTTTGGCCGCCACCATCCCCCCGTTGCCATGCGCCACCGGGCCGGGAAGGTGCGATCCCGTCTGCAGCAGGAAAGCAATCCCCAGCCCCAGAACGGTCAGGGTGACCAGATAAAAAATCGCGGTTCTCTTCAGCGGATTGCTCATACGAAAATATCTGCTCAGGTTTCCGCCCGTGTCGGAGAGGGGATTGGTTCACCGGCAGGCGGAGTTTCATCCTCGCTCCGGCCCCACGTCCAGAATCCTTCGCGGAGTTCCAGCATCGCCCATTCCCGGAGCATCCCGAAAAGCCGCAGCATGTCCTTGCGCTCCAGCGTGAAGCCCGGGATCAGGCAGCGGTTCCCCTTGTTCGTTCCGCCCAGCATCCCCAGCCGGCGCCGCCGCTTGGCGATGGCCGCGAAGCGCCGATTATACAAACTCATCAGCCCCCCGAAAATCTTCCCGGACGGCGGCGAAAACGGCGGCGCGTGCAACGCCGTCACCCCCTCGCGGAACGGCGGCTCCACCACGCCCCAATAGTACAAGCTTAGGTCCAGCCGGAACGCCAGGCTCATCAGGTCGAACTCACCCATGTAGTGGTACTTGTCCTTGTAAAGCCCTAGGAACCACCGCCGGTGGCAAACGGAAAAATCCCGGTTGTACTTCGCCAGGATCGGCTCCATCCCTTCCCCGTTCCGCTGCCGCGTGATCAGGTTGGACGCACTCGTCGTCGTGAAGGAAATCCAATCCATCCCCGGACTGTAGAACGGGTCCATGAAAGCCGCGGCATCTCCCACCAGCACGAAGCCGTCTCCGGCAAACGTCGTGCTGTAATACGCCAGGTTCCGCCGCCAATGGACATCCTCTTCGTCGAACTCCGCGTGCTCCAGGATCTCGCGCGCCACCGGATGCTTCATCAAAAATTCCTTCAGCCGCTCCGCCACCTTGCCGCCTTCCGGCCAATCCACGATCCGCTGGTCGAAAACCACGCCCACGCTCGTGTCCCCGCCCTTCAGCGGAATCCACCAGCTCCACCACCCGTCGCCGATAATATGGTTCGTCGCCGTGCCGCGGATCCCCTGGACCGCCAGCGACCATTCCGGATACTTCTCCGCCAGTTCCCGGCCATCCCAATCCTTCAGTCCCCGCCAACGCGACCACGCTGCCGCCGTCGGGTGCTCCGCATTGCGCCGCCACCAGCCGTTCTTGCGCGCCAACAACGCCGCCACACCCGAGGCATCCACCACCCACCGGCCCCGCACGGTGTGCGCTTGGTCCGCATGTTTGAATTCGACGACTTGCTGCCCCCCTGCCACCAGCGTCACGTTCTTGATCGTCGCCGGGCGCACCAGTTGCGCGCCTGCCAGCACCGCGCGGCGCAGCACCTCCTCATCGAAGGTGGATCGGTCCAGTTGGTACGAGGGAAATCGTACATTGTAGCGCGGACCCAACTCGCTCGCCTCGCTGATGTTCTCCACCTGGTCGTTGCGGAACCAGAACCTCAACCCCTGCTTCGCGATGTGGTTCTCGTTCAAATAGCGCGTCAGCCCCAGCACCCGTCCCATGAAAAACGCGCTCACTTCCACCGTCGCCTCTCCCACCCGCCGGCCCAGCTTCTCCGTCCGTTCCAGGATCAGCACCCGGATGCCCGGGTTCCGCCGCAGCAGCAGTGTCGCCGCCGCCGCGCCGGAGAGCGCGCCTCCCAGCACCACCACGTCATACTCGGCGGCGATCTCTTCGGTGGGTCCGTTCGTGTTCATGGGTTTGCCGGTTTCAGGAACGTGATGCCGCCGCCTCCTCGGTTAGATCGAGCCTGGGTACCAGCGTGAAGCGCCGCTGCAGCCAGCAGATCTTGTAAAACATCCACACATGCAGCTTCAGCCTCAGGCTCAGCCGGGTATTCCCCGCCACGATGTTGTTCACCGCGGTCTCCATCCCCACCGGCGGCCCCGGCGTTAGGAACACCTCGAAGGCATGGTTGTCGTAAAACATCCGGATCATCTTCAGGAAGACATCGCACATCTTGCCCACTTCCTTCGTGTAGCGTGCTTGCTCGCGTGCGCCCAGCGTCCTGCCTTTCTGATCCGCGGCGATGACATTCTTGGCCGCCAGGTGCCCCGACCTCACCGCCAGCATCACCCCGGAGGAAAAAATCGGATCGATGAATCCCGCCGCGTCGCCCATCAGCAGCCAGCGCGGACCCGCGTTCTGCAAATGCCGGTAGGTATAGTCCCCGGCGAAGGAAAACTCGCTCACCCGCTCCGCGTTCGCCATCCGCCCTTTCAATTCTGTCGTCGTCGCCACCACATGCTCGAAGCACTCCCCCGGCGTCATCCCCGTCGCCTTGAAATGCTCCAGCGTCTGCACCAGCCCGATCGATGTCTTCTCCGCGTCCAGCGGGATCATCCAGAACCACCCGTAGGGCAACCGCACCACCGTGATGTGCCCGTCCGCCGGCACCTCGTTGCGCTTCACCCCCTTGAAGTGCGCGAAAGTCGCGAACTTCTTCGGCAGCCCCAGATCGGTCTTGGGCAACTTCATCTGCTTCCCCAGGAAAGCATCCCGCCCGCTCGCATCTAAAATCCAGCGCCCCGAAATCCGGTGGCTCCTGCCGTCGTGGCTGCATTCCACCGTCACCCCCTCATCCCGGATATCCACCGAATCAACCTTCGCCTCCTGCCAAACCTCACAACCCAGCGAAATCGCATGATCCAGCAGCAGATGGTCGAATTTCGCCCGCTCCACCTGGAAAGTCTGCGCATACCCCGCCTTCAGATACCGCCCGAAAAGGATCCGGATTCCCGCCTTCGAGTTCCCCAGCACGAATTCCGCCCCCAGCTTCGGCATGAACCCCGCCGCCAGCATCTTGTCCCACACCCCGATCTCCTTCAGCACGTCGTTCCCGAACGGAATCAGCGATTCCCCCACGTGAAACCGCGGAAACCGCTCCCGCTCCAGGATCAGCACCTTCTTGCCCGCCTTCGCCAGCGCGCTTGCCGCGGTGCTCCCCGCAGGCCCGCCTCCGATGATGATCACGTCGTACATTCCGCGCTAATTCTTTCCACTCATCCTCCCTGACGCAAGGGCCTATTCCAAACCAAATACCCTGGCACGCCCCGCCCCCCCTCCGCCCCACATTTTCACCACCCTGAAACGGTGGATCGGACCCAGCCCGGTCCGCCGTGCCTTCCCCTGGCGGATGACTCGCGCGTTCTTCCCCTGAAAACTGAACACTAGCAAACTTCTTCCCCCTCAATGCCTCATGAACTCAAACGCCAGCCCGCCGAAAACCCCGGCCAGCAGCAACAGCACCGCCACCCCACGGGAGACCCGCGTCGACTTCGGCAGCTTCCTTAGAACCAGCAGCAACACCGCGAACGCGAGGCAAGCCCCCGCCACCTTGATACGCCACGCCTCACCGCTCGACTCGCTGAAAATCTGGTAAAGGATGTAGCCCGGCAGCGCCATCACCATGAGGTAAACAAACGTAACCCCATCTCCTCTCCGTGCCTTCGTCTTCGCCGGATAACGCCCCTCGTCCCGCGTTGAACAATACAGTCTGCGCGTGCCACTGGAAGCCAGCGCCCGGCCTGTGCCACCGCAAGCCTCGCAAGCCCTGCGGACGGTGATTTTATGATACATCAGTTCCTCATTCCGGGTCCACTCGGATCTCAGGTAGGATCCGATTCCCAGACAGGCGGGACAACACTCGTAAGCCATGGTACCTTCGCGGGTTGCGAACGGCATGAAAGCAGTCCACACGCCAATTGCAGCGGGGACCGGTAAGTTCAGGGTTGGTTTTCATGCCATGGTTAAAGACACTCCACCTCACGAACTGTTCAATGTCCGTGCTTACCTCGCCCATGTATATATTTCAGCAAGGCTAACAACGTGGCCTGAATTACATAACACATCTATCGGGCACTTCCTGGCCCAAGTCATATTTTTTCAAATACCCTCTCTCTCCCCCATCCGCCCTCCTTCTTTTCCTCCCCGCTCTTCCCTCCGCGACCTCCCCGCCCTTTGACTACGCTGCGCCCCGTCCATGTCCGCTCCCATCGCGTTTCAGTTCATCCCCCTCTTATCTTCCTTCGCGCGCTTTTGCGGCCTTCGCGCCTTGACGGTAAACTCTTCTCCCCGCTGATCACTGATCACTGCTCACTCGGCACCCTCCCCCCTCTTCCCCTGAAAACTGAAAACTAGCAAACTTCTCCCTACCTCACCTCCGCCACCACCACCCCGCTCACATCCTTCTCCACCACCCACCTCTTCCCAACCTTCACCGCCTTCACCGCCTTCCCTCCCACGAAAACCCCGCTGCTCCCCTCCGCCGCCGGAAGCTCCAACCTTCCCGCCACCCCCGCCGGCAACTTCACCGAAATCTTGAACCCGCCGTCATCATTCTTCCACTCCACGAAAACCGC
Source organism: uncultured Verrucomicrobiales bacterium (assembly GCA_964247045.1). Taxonomy (GTDB): domain Bacteria; phylum Verrucomicrobiota; class Verrucomicrobiia; order Verrucomicrobiales; family Akkermansiaceae; genus Luteolibacter. The sequence goes on from CAXTTX010000290.1 coordinate 4,975, forward strand.
TCCCTTCGGCGTCGGCACCTTCCCCTTCGCGAACGCCAACCCGCCCGTATGCGGCCGGATCCGCGCGTTCTTCCATCCCGGCGAAACCGCTTCCACACCGATGATATACCTCGGAAACAAATTCGCCGGCGCCGCTCCCCACGCGTGGTTCCAATCCTGGTTCGGCTTGTACTTCTGGTCCCACGCCTCCCACGTGATCGTCGTCCCGCTCTCCACCATATGCCGCCAGCTCCGGTCCCCCGGCGCGGTGATCAGCTTCACCGCCTTTTCCCCCGCCTCGTTCTCGAACAACCCGTCTAACAAATACTGCGCCGCATAAACCGAGCACGCCATCCCCTTCCCCGCCAGCCACTCCGTCACCGCCGGCCGCCGCTCCTCCGGCACCAGCCCGAATGCCAGCGCGAACAAATTCGAATGCTGTGACGCATGATCCGTCCCCACCCCATCCCGATAGAGCCCGCGCGACGCATCAAACAGCTCCCCTTGGAACGCCCGCAGCGTCGTCTGATAGATTCCGGCGAATTTCACCGCATCCGCCTCATTCCCCGTCGCACGAGCCAGATCCACCATCGCCGCCATCGCCTTCAGGTGAAACGCGTTCACCACCGTGTTCGTCGCCTTGAAAACATGCCCGTCCCTCTCCGCCGCCGGCCAGTCCACGATGTCGTCCCGCTCCATCTGCTTCTTGTTGCTCGTCACCAGCCCGCCCGCGCCCGCCCTATCTAACAATGTCTTCCCCTTCAGCGCCGCATACCGCGGCTTCAGCCACTTCACATCTCCCGTCCGCATCCAGTCCGCGTGCGCCATCAGCACCATATGCGGTGCCCACTCCGTCGGCCATGTCGGCTGCTTCATCAGCCAGTCATAGCTATCCCTCGCGATCTGCAAATCGTTCCCCGTCCCATAGTGGCTGAGCTGGTTCAGATACGCATCCGCCTCGTAGGGAATCCTCTCCCGGTCACCATCCACATAAATCCCCGCGAACGTCGTCGCCTTGATCGAATACCGGCACAGCTCCCAGATCCGGTTCATCATCTCGTCCGAACATCCGAACGCCGCCTCCGAATCATCCCACGCGGACAAAAACGCCGACTGCCTCACGATCTGCCCCGCCTTCGGCTCCCCCGCCCATCCCTCGATCTCCACCCAGCGGAACGGCAGCACCACCCCCCACTCCTGCGGCGTCAGCACCGCCTCCGGCTGCTTCGTGTTCCGCTCGTCCGCCGGTGGCGCCACGATGAT
>CAXTTX010000290.1:6226-7164 GCA_964247045.1 uncultured Verrucomicrobiales bacterium
GCAATTGCACCTCCACCGACGCATACCGCACCGTCCCCGGCGGCTTCCGGTCCACCCGGCCACCTCGCATCGCCTCCCCGAATCGCACCGTGATCTTCCCCGCCGCCCCCACCGGTGGCAAAAGCTTCAGATTCCCGAACGCCACCTTCCCGAAATCCACCAGCAAAACCGCCGGCTCCGACCGTGACAACTTCACCGGCGGCTCCGGCACCAGCTTCACCGGCGCACACAGCCCACCGGAAACCAACGCCAGCAAAACGGCAACAATGCCAAAAAGGAATTTCATGGGATACGTTTGAAAAATGGCACCGCCCCATTCAGCGGAATTGCCGCTGCTCCGCCTGATAGACATACCCCGCGTCCCCCAGCCTCTTCTCAAGCGCCGCCGGGTCCAGGTTGTGCGTCTTCACCAGATCCTCCAGCGAGTCGCTGTGATTCCGCAGTTCCGTGTTCACCAATCCCACCAGCAGGTGCGGGTCCATCCCGAGGTAGTTTGTGAGATCCATCCCGAAACCTGCCAAACACCCCCTCCCCTCCGCAAGACCAACCACATCCCCCTTTCGTCGTATATTCGGCGCAAAGCCCTGTCGGAGCCATCCCTCCCATCCTCTTCCGATCTTCCTCATCCCCGAACATTCCGAAGGAATTTGGAAGGACTGACTGTCTCCCAATCTCCTTCCTTCAAAACTGAACTCCCTCGTGAGCGGTCGCGACCTTCTGTTCCTTCGGCGAAGCCGCAACCCGCTTGGACGGAGTCAAAACTAGCAAACTTCCACTCACTCCCTCTTTTTGCGCCCTCTTTGCTCCTTTTTGCGGCTAAAAACCACAAATCAATAAGCTCCACCCCTCACTCACCCCCCTCCACAAATCCCCCCACCCCCTCCGGTAAATGCTCTTTATCCTTGGGCCGCGGCCGGTCGCGGATAAAACCAACGCAT
>CAXTTX010000291.1:0-7162 GCA_964247045.1 uncultured Verrucomicrobiales bacterium
CATCCGTTCGGCTTCCTTATCCACGCCGCTGCCGCTGAAAAGCGATGCCGCCACCTCATCCCAACTCTTGCCGGGCACCGGGACGATGTTGTGGTTCGGCAGCCGCTCCGGGGAATCGGAGAACAGGTGCTCCATCAATTCCTTCGCGCTGTATTTGTCCGGTGAACCGGCGAGGTCATACAGGCCACTGTTGTGCGACGCGATGGATGACATGAAATACTCGTCCCACAGCGCGTAGTTCGCCAGATAGGAGTGGTCTGCATAAGGAACGACCGGTGCCGATCCGCCCGGGGAAACCGAGCGCTTCATCGGCCGGGTGGTCATCGCCGCGGAGGCGTTGATCCATGGATGCGCGTAGGAGTTGCCGATCGCCTTGCTGACGCTCGGGAAAACCCCGCCCTGGCCCCAGGCCGTGGTGGCCATGTTTTTTCCAAGTCCCGAATCCGGGCCATTCCTCGCGATCGACCAGCCGCCCAGCGCCGCGTGGGCGAATTGCGCCAGCGAGTGGAACGGCCGCTGCGGGATCTCCACCTGGATGATGTTCTTCTGGCCGATGGACCAGCCGGCACCGTATTTGCCGTATTCTCCCATGGCCCCCGTGACGGAAATCTCGTTGTCCGCCGCGGAGTCTTTTTTCACACTCCAGCGCAGGCCCTGGTCATAGGCGAACTGACCCGAGGTTTCCTCGACCCAGGGAGTCGCATTGGTGGCCATGGTGTGCAGGAAGGGACGGCTGCGGAACGAACCCGCCCCGGCAACACGCGCCTCGTCCTCACCGGCGAAACCGTAGGAAAACAACAGGAAGGTCAATCCCTCGTCCGTCGCGAGATCCGAGATCGACTTCTTCGGCGGAGTGGTCGTCCCGCTGTTGTTATAGTTGAACAGCGTCGTGTTCACCGCCGGTGGGGTGGTGCTGGTGGACATCGGGAAATGCAGCGCCTGGGTGTGGTAGCCGGTGAGTCCGGCATTCAAACCGTTGGGAGTGACTTCCACCGCCATCATCTGGCCATTCTTGAGCAGGCCATCGCCCACGATCGTCGTGCCGAGCGCGGCCCGGCATTCGACCACGTCGCTGCCGAAAAATTCCAGCTTGTTATTGCCCGAGCCACCCTGGCTGACCTGGAGCCGCTGATAGTCCACCTCGCAGCCGTTGAGCGCCTTGTATCCGGGCTTCATCAGAATGTAGGGCTTCGAAGATCCCCGGTTGACGAGATCAAGAAGCTTCGAGGCGTAGGCGGAATACACCCGCACTTCACCCGGCTGGAACACCGAGACATCGTCGATGAGCAGGGATGCCATGGTGTTCTTCTCCTCCGGATCGGAAATATTCTTCGTGGCGTCATCCCCTTGGCCGTTCGTGATTCCGGTCAGCGTTGTCGTGGCTCCCCCCTGGTTGCCATCAAGCGCGCCGGAGCCGGTGATCATGGGCGCGAGCACCACTTGCATGCCGCGCATCCGGACCTTGAGATCTCCATTGAGTTTCAGCGGCACGCTGTAGGGATTCCACAGGGTGATGTAAGGACAGAACTGGAACTTCAGCTTGTACTTCCCGGCCGATGCTCCGTCCGTCGTGCTCCTCCCGCGGATCGCGAACTGCACCCGCAGCAACACCGGCTGCCGGTAGATGTTCGTGATCTGAGCCTGCGCCGAGGAATTGAATTCCTGCGCTGTCATCGGCGTCAGGCCGGGCCGACCGCCGATGTTGCCCATCACATTCCCCACGCCACCCTTCTTCGGAGCCTTGTAGAGCGTGTAATAATTGAGGAGATCGTGGACCGGGACACGGTTGCCATCTCCGACGTCATAGAGGATATTGTCTTCGGTGACCGGAAGACCATTGGACGCGTCGATATCCGCGGACCAGGCTTCGGCTAACAGATTGAAATCCCGTTTCAGACCGCCTTCCCGGACGTCGGAAATCACCGACTTCGCCACGGCTCCCACCGTGTGATAGTTCTCCCTCACCTCTTTCTTGTCCATGCCGGGCATCAGCGCCAGCGTGCTTTGGGACAAGGATCCTTTCACCAGCTCCTCGTGGTTTGGCATGGAACCCGAGGTCGTCATCCCTAGCAGGTCCCAGCCGACCGTGGACGGGGAATCCGATTCCGCGAGCGCGGCAAGGGGGCTCTTCAGATCCTTGTCGTCGCGCCCGGGGCGGATGGTTGCCTTCTGGCTGGCATCGCCCACCCACCAGGAATAGCCGCCCTTGTTGGTTCCGTTCGTGATATCGACCAGTGGCGCGTTCACGTCGCTGGTGCCATCTCCTGAAGTGCCCTCGCCCACCAGCGTCACGGCCTTTGGCGGCGTTGCGGTGGGTGAATCGGCATAGGCCTTCGGATAGTCGATGTTAGTCGCTTCACTCGTCGCCTTCTCCGGGATTGAAACCAGCCACCTGCGGAACGAATCCTTCCGGTTTTCAGTCGTATCGGGAACCAGTGAGGAAGCATTGTCCGTTTGCTTCACGTAATGGTTCTTGCCCACCCACGATGTCCAGGCACCCATCCACTGCGGATTTTCCACGCCCTCGATGTCCGGCGACTCCGGTGAGGAATCGAGGATCGAGGCATTCGCGCTGATCCGCTGGTCCGGCCCGAGTTCCCTCTGCAATTCCCCGATCGCCAGGAACAGCGCGAGCCGGGCGTTTTGCCGCGCGATTTGTTCCGCACCGCCACTTGCCGAACTCCTCAGCGAGATGGTGGAAATCGATAACAACCCGACGGCAACGATCACCAGCAGGATCATGAGGCTGAGGGTCACGATGAGCGCGAATCCACGGTGGCGCATCTTTTGTGACCGGGCTCTGCCGGATCGCTTGTTGGGGTAAAGTTTCATCAGTGGGGTTTCGGGGTTTCGGATGGGTAAAAAGGACACTGCTTCCAGCGGCCAAGGCAGGGTCTTCGGGAAACTGCGTCACGCGGGCATGAGCGTGAATGGTTACGGATTTGCAGTTACCTTGTGGATACGCGCCGGTGATATACCATCCCCTAAAATGGGGTCCTTCTTCAATCCCTCTTTGGAGTGAAACTGGACAATTTCCTTATCTCCACACACCCGTTCCATTGCGGAAACCGCTGGTTTTACAGGGCTTGGAGTTCCCAACATCCCACGATCTGATAGAACACCAGCTCCCTCCGGGGGTGGCAGGAATACGGGGGAAACGGCACCTTCAGTTCCCACCCCTTCTCCACCCTCCCGGCGTCGTTCCAAACCGCTTTTTGAACAGGCGGCAGAGATTCGTCGCGCTCCCCAGGCCCGCTTCCCACGCCACGGATTCCAACTTCAAATCGGAATCCTTCAGCAGTGCCACCGCCGCATCGAGCCGCCTTTCCATGATCGCGTCCCGGATGGTGTTCCCCCCGAAACTCGAATACGCCCGCTGCAAGGCCCGCACTGACATCCCGGCCTCGCGTGCCAGCAAGGGCAGCGTCAGCGGCTCCGCGTAGTCCCTGCGGATGCGAACCACCGTCTTCGCGATCCGCGGATCATCACAAAAAAACGCCGAGGTGGATTTCCGCTCCACCAGACCACCCGCCGGCACCAGGACCTTCTTCACCACCCTTTCCCCCCGCATCATCCGGTCCAGCAAGAGGCCCGCCTCGTAGCCCACCTGCTCCAGATTCACATCCACCGAGGACAATGAAATCCGCTCCCGCTGGTGGACCAGTTTCAGGTCCATGGCTCCCATCACCACGATGTCCTCCGGCACCCGCAGTCCCATCGCCGTCGCCTCCATGATGACTTCGATCGCCAACCGGTCGTCATCCGCCATGATGCCGCACGGCATCGGCAGTTCCGCGATCTTCCGCCTCAGCCATTCCATTCTGGCCGGCCGTGACGATGGAGGAAGCCCCGCGTGATCTCCCGCGAAGTCCATCACCACCACTTCATGCCCCGCCTTCCGGCAGGTCTTCATGAACTCCGGATAAACCGCGTTCCCATTTCCCGGATGACGAAACCGGTAATACGCCAGATGCGGAATCCCCAGCGATAGAAGATGTCCCGCCGCGATCCGGCCCGCTTCCCGCAGATCAGGAACGACCGTCGGAATATCATCCCCGGGCAAGCCCGCTGCCGCCGTTGCATGGTCGTCCAGCAGGCGGACCACGGGTATGGTGGCTTCCTTCACCCATGCCCGCGCCGCGTCCGTGGAGGTCGTTGCCAGCACCCCGTCCGGCACCCAGTCCTCCGGAAAAAACCGGCCGTGTGTTCCACGGCAATGCTCGTCATCCAGGTTCCACCCGAGATCCCGCGCCGCGCGCACCACCCCGGCGTGAACCTCGTGGTTATACCAATCCATCGACAGCGACACGAGGGGCTGCCGCGACCGCGCGATTTCACGCGGGCACGGCACCTCGCCGGAGGCTTCGGAAAGTTGGAGGGAAACAGGTGTCATCAGATTCTCCTGATCGTGATCCAGCCGGGGCACGACGCCCCCGTCCGGACCATCTGGTTCTCCCGGACGATCCGCTTGGATTTGGATGCTCCAGGGCTTCCGGATCAGCGGAGCCCTGGAATTGGGGTGGGGTTTTCAGTTCTCGGCACCGCGGACACGGAAGAACTTCCGCGCCCCGTCCGCGCTGGCCGTGGCCTTCTTGTTCTGATAGCCGGACGGTGCTCCCGCCTCGTCCTCGAAGACGATGGTCGGATCCGCGACGATCGCACTGTCCCAGACTCCTGCCAGTGTCGTGCTCGACTCCAGCAGGTAATTCGCGTCGGTGGTCCGCTGCGTCCAGCGGATGATCACATTTGCCCCGGACTTCTGGATATTTGCCAGCGCGCCGGTGTTCGCTTCGGGATCCGTGCCAAAGAGATATTCCTTCACGTTCGTGAGACCGTCGTTGTCCGGATCCGCGAGCTTGCCTTTCAGGGCGGCATTCGCCGGCTCCGTGATGTTGGCATCCGCCCACGCCGAGTAGGGATCACCAGCCGCACCGGTGGTCACGATCAGCGTGCCCGTGCCCTTCAGGCGCGGCGTCTGGGTTCCCGGGGAAACACTGCCCGTGGCCACATAGGTCCCCGCGGGCATCAGCGTGCCGCCGATGGTCAGCGAGTTCACCATTTCGGTTGCCGTTAGGTTCAGGAACGCCGTGTTCGCGATCGAAACGTCCGCCACCGCTCCCAGCGTATCAGCCGTTAGAACCAGCTCTCCCCCGGTCACGCTCACGTCGCCGGAATAGTCCGGGTTCGTGGAGTTGAGGGTCAAAACACCCGCACCGGATTTGGTGAGCGTTCCGGTCACTGTGCCGGAAGTGGTATCCTTGATCACCTGCGTGATGCCCAGGTCAAACCCGTTCGTGTCGATCCCAAGACCACCAAGTCCCATGTTGGCATTGGTCAGCCCCGTGATCCAGTTGCCGCTGGCGGCCGCGGCTTTCAAAGTGAGACCATTGAAGTTCACCGTGCTCGTGCCATTTCCTCCACCGGCGATCGCAGCTCCCGTGGTGTTGATCGTAAGCACGCCGGTCGTCCCGACACCGCCACCCAATGTGACGGTTCCCACCGCTTTCGCCGCGGTGGCGGCCTGCCCCACCAGAATGGCGGTCCCGTTGTCGGTCGAAACAATGCTGCTGCTGGTGTCCAGATTGCCGAGGGCCAGTGTTCCCGTCGCGACACCGGTGCCCACCGTGTGCCTGGCCACCGCGACGACTCCACCGAGCGTCGCGCTGGGTGCGGACAGGTCCAAATGGTTCAGAGGACTGGTGCCCAGCGTCACGGTTGAGGTGACATTACCTGTACCCGTATTGGAGTCATTCGCGATCAACAACGTGCTCAGCGTGGCGTTGAAGACAGCTCCGGCTGCGGAGCCATCAAACGTGGTCAAGGTGCCGCTGCTGGTTCCAATGCCATTGCTACCTGCGGCGAAGGCTGTGCGCCCGCCGGAAATACCGGCAAGATTCACGGTGGAAGAAGCTCCCAAGGTGAAATTCGCCGAAGATTTGCCGACTCCCAGGTTCACCGCCGGCGTGTGGATGGTCGTCGTCCCGGACGCCAGGGTCGTCACGTTTCCTCCTGCACCCGCCGCAATTCCCGTCGGCTGGTTGTCGGCTTGACCAATGCGCACGATTCCGGCCGCGGTGATGGTGTTGCTCGCTCCCAGCGCCAGCGTCGCAGACTGGGTTACCGGGCTGGCCCCCACGTTGTAGCCAACGTTGAAGTCCTGGACATTGGCCGTGAAACTGCTGGTGCCCGCGACGTTGAGCACGCCACCGGTTGCACCATTGCCCGCAATGTTGCCACCGATGGAAACCTTGTTGGATGTGCCGCTTCCCACCGAGAACGCCGTACCCGCGGCAGGCGTCAAAGTGCCACCCACGGCTGATTCTCCCGTAGGACTGCCGACAAACAGGCTGCCTGTGACCGTGGTCGCGTTACCCAGAGTCAAGCCGTTCGCACCGGTCTTGTAAAAATCCAGCATCGTAGGCAGCGCGCTTGTATAGGAAAGATCCCCGCCCGCGTTGTTGGTATCGATCAGGATCGAATGAACCGTCCCAAGGAAGCTCCCATTCGTCCGGTAGGTCTCAAGTTGCGCAAGAGTGAACTCCCCCGCTCCCCCGACACTCAAGCCAAGGCCCGCGCCATCCGCGATCGTAATACTGCCGGGTGTGGCGAAATTCGGGAAAGCGGCGGTCTTGGTGAAGTTGAGCAATCCGCCGGAGACCGTCGTCGCGCCGGTGTAGGTGTTGGTGCCCGATAGAGTCAGTATCCCCGCGCCAGATTTGGCGAGGCCGCCGTCGGTTGCCGCGTCCGCGGAGAAACTTGCGGTCGCCGTGGCACCCGTTCCGCCGCCACCTGTGATGGCAATCGTGGGCGCTGAAGCATATGACGTCGCGTGCGGACCCGGCGTGATGGTGACGGATGTCACCGCTCCGCCCGCAATGGTGGCCACGGCCGAGGCTCCCACGCCCCCGCCACCTGTCACCGTGACTGTAGGCACGGTGGTGTAACCAGTCCCGCCAGCCCCGATCGCGGCCGTAGGCGAAATCGTTCCTGTCGTCGAATGAACCAGCGCCTGCGGGACCGCGATGTTGAATCCGTTGGTTTCGAACTTCGCGCCACCCGCACGCACATTCGCCGTGCTGATGCTTTGGATCCACGAGGGGCTCGAGGCTCCCGCCTTCAGCACCGTCCCGTTCAGGTTCAAAATGCTCCGGTTGGCGGAGTT
>CAXTTX010000292.1:0-1974 GCA_964247045.1 uncultured Verrucomicrobiales bacterium
CCCATTCCCCGTTCGCGGGGACATGACCCAGTGGTTTGTCCGTGACTTCCCGCGCATCCGCATCCTCTTGTTCCATGTGTGGCTGTTTTTTTGAAAATTTCTTCAAGTGCCCCGCGGTTGGCGAACTCCCCCAGAGTCCCGCGTCGCGAAGCGGGGCAAACGATGGAAGACGGAATGGGGTAGCGGAAACGATTTCCGTCACGTTCTAACCAAATCAAATTTCGCGCCGTATTCCACAAGGGTTCCACGCATTGGAATTTTAAAAACTTGTAAGAGGATTTCCTTTGGCTTTCCGAACAATCCAGCCCCCGCCCTTTCCGTCACACTCGCATCCGGTTGAAAACTAACGGTTAACGCGTGTGTCGGAAGATTCACAATTCCACACGCGACCATTGCAATCCGGGAGTCGGGCAGGATCAAGGGGATGCGCGAACGCAACCTAATTCATCACGCGGCGACAGAAATTTTCCGCGTCTTGAAGCAGAGGGCGACAACTACGGTAACAAGCGTACCAGCCATGATGCGCCAGGTGAATTCGATGACGGGAAGCCATGCAAAATTTTCGTAAAGCGGGTGACCGAGAACCATCTTGCCAATTTGATTCGGAAGATTGCTGAGCCAGGCGACGACGATGATGCCCGCGGCCATGGCGACGAGGTTGCCGGTCTCGCTGCCACGTGAGCGGGTGAACAGTCCCACGATGAAAATTCCTAACAGGGAACCGTAGGTGTAGCCGAAGCTGCCGAGGATGATGCCGATGATGCTGAGACCGGGGTTGTGCGCCTTCACGAAGGCGGTGGCGAGTCCCACGGCAATAAGCACGAGGGCAAAGGCCACGGTCGCGAGCTTGATGATCTTCACGCGGGCGTGATCGTCATCGGGGGTCTTGAACCAGCGGAAATGGAAGTCGCGTGAATAGCTGGTGGCAAGCGAGTTCATCGCGGTTCCCAGCGAGCCCATGGTGGTGGCGAGCACGCCGGCGACCACCAGGCCGCGCAAGCCACCGGGCATCACATCGATGACGAAGTAGGGAAAAATGCGGGTGTTGTCCGGACCCGTGGGGGTCATGGGCAGGTTCGAATCGCTGACCACATGGCCGTAGTAAACGGAGAGGAGAATTCCAATGGTGAGGACCGCATAGGTCACCGGAATATCCGCAAGTCCGGAAAGGATGGTGGCCACGGCGCTCTGGCGCTTGTTCTTCGCGGTGAGCATCCGCTGGACCATGTCCTGGTCGGTGCCATGGGTGGCCAAGGTCACGAACAGCGAGCCGAAGAGGGCGGCCCAGACGGTGAACTCGCTTTCCAGGATGCTTTTGACCTCGCCCCACCAGGCTCCATACTTCTCGACGAACCGGGGTGTCGGCGGCACGTCGCCCTTCCATTCCCAGAGCTTCAGGTCATGGGCACCGGTGAGGTGGGTTTTCGCGCCTTCCCAACCGCCCGGGATGTGGCCGAAAAGATACCAGACGGAAAAGCCGAGCGCGCCGAAAAGGACCGCGATCTGGAGGACATCCGTCCAAATGACGGCCTTGATGCCACCGATGGCCGTATAGGCGGCCGTCAACAGGCTAATGACGACCAGGGCACCACCGGTCACCCAGAATTGCTCCCAGGTACCGAGCGGTCTTTCCGGGTTCAACTGGTTCCAAATGACGATGATCAACAAGGTGGGGACCCAGAGGCGCGAGCCGCTGGCGAGCGAGCGGGTGATGAGGAAGATGACGCTGGCGACGCTGCGGGTCCGGGGACCGAAGCGAATCTCCAGGAACTCGTAGATGCTGACGACGTTGTGCTTGTAATAGGCGGGGATGAACACCGCGCTGACCACCAGGCGGGCCAGCAGGTAGCCGATCATGACTCGCGCGATCGAGAACGCAAGCTGGATGCCGATGCCTTTGTCGTTGGGTCCCTTGTCGTAGAAAGGACTCTTGAGGTGTTCCCACAATTTCGCGCCGACATCGAGCGGTCCGGG
>CAXTTX010000292.1:1984-7151 GCA_964247045.1 uncultured Verrucomicrobiales bacterium
TGGGCGTAGGTGTAGTTCCGCAGCCGGAAGCCCTCCCCCGGCGTGCCGAAGAAGGTGCCGGCGCTGATTTCGGAGGCCAGAATCGAGGCCAGGACGGCCCACCAGGGAATCGAGCGGCCACCGAGGGCGAATTCCGAGACATTCCGGTTCTGGCGGCTGAAGTGCCAGCCAATGGCGATGATGATGGCGAAATAGACCCCGATGATGAGGAGATCGAACCCGAGAGCTGCCGACATGGCGCGGATGCTAGGGGGCGGCGCGGGCGATCCAAGCGCCAAGTTGGCACACCTCAGTCCTTCTGTTCACGTAGGGCATGATGGACACGGATGGCCGCGTAGGCATCGTTGGCGGCGTAGAGGAGCTGGGTGTCCGAGAGGACGGGCAGAGCCCAGTTCGACATGGTGACGGACTTGGACTTGGGGAACCTGCGGTTAAAAAGGATGGCGATCGCGGATTTCGCGCCGACGGCGCTGTTGTAGCCGAGGCTCCTGAAGGAACGGTCGAGATCGACGACGGAGGCGGGGCGAAGGCCGAAGCGACGGGAGATCTGGGTGAAGTCCCCCTTCAGGCCGAAGCCGATCTTCACGAGTTGCTCGGATTTCAGGATCTCGATGAGGGCCGGAATGGCCTCCGCGACGTGGGACTGGAAGATGTAAGCCCTTGAGGGCGTGGCGAATTGGAGGACGTGCGGGCCCTCCGAAACCTGGCCCTTGAAGAACGTGGGCTTCGACTCGGTGTCGAAGCCGATTTCGCCCGCAGCCAACAACTCATTGAGGGCCAGTTCCGAGGCGGCGGCGTCCTTGACCACGTGAATGTCGCCGAGAGCCAATCCTTGGAAGGGCTCCAAGGTGGCGATTTCGGCTTTTCCGGGTGGTTTCTTTGGGTAAGGCATGAGGCGGCGCACCGGCGGGAATTTCCGGACCATTCCCCGGAACCGGGGCCCCGGCAAGCCCTGTTTTGTTAGAAAATGTCAGGGCGGAGGGTGGAGGAGGGGCAGGCTGGCGGAGCAGGCGGCGCAAGGAGCGCCCTTTTCCCCGTCCACGGTCGCGATTTTTCCGTGCGCGTCCTGCATGAGGCAGCCCGGCGTCTCGCAGTGGCCGAGGCCGAAGGTGTGGCCGAGTTCGTGGTTCACCACCTTGACGAGGCGGGCGGCAAACAGCTTGTCGTCCGCCTTGCCCGCGCGGAGCCGGAAGGTGGAAACGACGCAAACCCGTCCACCCAATTGGCCGAGGCCGAGGATTCCCCAGTCCTTGCCCGCGTCATTGGTAACGGAGATGTCGCGGCTGGTGAGCATGACGATTTTATCGAAGCGGGGCTGGCGGGTGGCCGTGGCATCGAGGATTCCGTCCGCCTTGTAGCGCTCGCGGGGTTCATACCAGGCCCCCACCGGCAGGGGCTCGGAAGGCAAGACTTCCACTTTCACCGCGTAACGGGCGACGATGCCGTCCGTCACGCGGGCAATGTCCGCGGCTTTCACGGAACCGAGCGGTTGAATGGCCACCTGGGGCAATTCGGCGGCCCCCGTACGCAGTCCCTGCGCGAAAATGCACAGGGCAAGGAGCCGGATGGCTTTCATTGGAGACGGGATGGATCCTAACACCGGCCGCCGAGGGATGCAAGCTGCACGGCCGATTCCTTGACAATCAGGGAAGCGGGGCGATGAAGTGGGGCCACGATGTCCATGCCAATCCGCCGGGTGCTCTTGTCGCTGCTGGGAATCGCCGTCATTGGGGCGGCGTGGTTCGCGATGAAGGGCAGCAAGTCCACCGCGCCGGAAACGACGCGGGAGGACGTGGCGACGGGTGTTGAGGATGCGGGGGGAGCGCGACCACCGAAGCGGACCCGCCCCGCAACGGGTGATGAAACGGATGGAGAGGCCCCGGAGATTTCCAAGACGGCGGAACGATGGATGGGCGAGGGAAAAGCGAATCCCGCGGCCGCGCTGGGCAAGATCCTGGCCTTGGAAGATGAGGAGGAACGGCGGGAGGCGCTGGATGCGGTTCTGGGACAGTGGCTGACGGAAGACCGGGAGGGCGTCCTTGCCTGGATGAAGATGGAATTGCCCGGCATGACGGAAGACTTGAGGGGAGAGATCATCGACGTGGTGATTGGAACCTGGTCGGCGGAGGAGCCTTTGCCGGCGATGGACTGGGTGAACAAGAACCTGCGGGAGCCGGCAAAGACGGAGTCCCTGAAGAGCCTGGCGGAGGTTTGGAGCCAAGCGGACCCGGAGGGTATGGAGGCCTGGATCATCCAACAGCCGTCTCCACCGACGTTCTGGACCGGGGAATTGATCCAAGGGTATATCCCCGCCGATCCGGCCCGGGCCCTGGAGTGGTGCAACCGCCTGACCGACCCCGTCGAAGCGGAGGCGGCGCGGCAGAACGTGATCCAGTCCTGGCTGCTGAATTCCCCGGATGAGGCGGATGCCTACCTGAAGCAGCATCCCACGCTGGTACCGGCGGTGCGGCCGGAGGAGCCGCCCCCTCCTTGAACGCCCGGGGCGGATTTCTCTTTTCCATACCGGCGTAAATCCCCATGGTGAGGCGTAATGACGGATAAACCGAAGCTCGTCCGCGATGACCCTTGGCTGGAACCGCATCAAGAGGCAGTCGAAAGGCGGATGCGTCAGTTTTCCGAAGCCATGGCGGCCATTGAGGCAGAGGCGAAATCGCTCACGTCGTTCGCGACGGGCCACAAGTATATCGGCATCCACTATCATTGCGCGGTGGACCAGTGGACGGTGCGGGAATGGGCGCCGGCGGCCCGCGCGGTTTCGCTGATAGGAGACTTCAACGGCTGGGACCGCGAGGCGCATCCGATGACGCGGGGTGACAACGGGGTTTGGAAATTGGAACTGCCCGGGAAGACCCTGGCCCACGGCCAGAAGGTGAAGCTCCATGTCCACGGTGAGGATGGCTCGCGGCGCGACCGCATCCCGGCGTGCATCCGGCGGGCGATCCAGGATCCGACCACGCATGATTTCTGCGGGCAGATCTGGAACTCGCCGCAACCGCACGTGTGGAAGCACGAGTTCGACCCGGCGACGATCACGGCGCCGCTGATTTACGAGGCCCACGTGGGGATGAGCGGTGAAGAACCGCGCGTGCACACCTACCGGGAATTCGCGGACACCGTGCTGCCACGCATCGCCAAGGGAGGCTACAACACGGTGCAGATGATGGCGGTGCAGGAGCATCCGTATTACGGATCCTTCGGTTATCACGTTTCCTCGTTCTTCGCGCCCTGTTCGCGCTTCGGCACGCCGGAAGACCTGAAGTATCTGATCGATACGGCGCACGGGCTGGGCATGGCGGTGCTGCTGGATGTGGTACACTCGCACGCGGTGAAGAACATGGCGGAGGGGCTGAACAATTTCGATGGCTCCGGCCACCAGTATTTCCACAACGGACCGCTGGGCGACCACCCGGCATGGGATTCCAAGTGCTTTGACTATGGACGGCCGGAAGTGCGGCAGTTCCTGCTCTCCAACGTGCGCTACTGGTTGGAGGAGTTCCACTTCGATGGCTTCCGTTTCGATGGAGTGACCTCGATGTTGTACTACTCGCGGGGCATGAAGTCCTTCGGCAACTACGAGGATTACTTCGGCAGCGATGCGGACGAGATGGCGATCCTCTATCTGAAGCTCGCGGCCACGCTCATTCAAGAACTGAAGCCCGGCGCGATCGCGATCGCGGAGGACATGTCCGGCATGCCCGGACTGTGCAGGCCTATCGAGGATGGCGGTGTCGGTTTCTCCTACCGGCTGGCGATGGGCATTCCCGATTACTGGATCAAGCTGTTGAAGCACAGCCGCGACGAGGACTGGAACATGGGGGAACTCTGGAGCATGCTGGCGAACCGGCGCTACGGGGAGGCGACGATCGCGTATGCGGAAAGCCATGACCAGGCGCTGGTGGGCGACAAGACACTGGCCTTCTGGCTGATGGACCAGGAGATGTATTGGCATATGGGGAAGGCGGACCCGCATCCGGTCATCGAGCGGGGCATCGCGCTGCACAAGTTGATCCGGCTGGTTACCTTCGTGCTGGGTGGCGAAGGCTGGCTGACATTCATGGGCAATGAATTCGGCCACCCGGAGTGGCTGGATTTCCCGCGCGAGGGGAACGGCTGGTCCTATCACTATTGCCGCAGGCAGTGGTCGCTGGTGGACAATCCGGAACTGAAGTATGGGTGGCTGGCGACCTTCGACCGGCAGATGCTGGAATTGGAGAAGAACTATCAGCTCCTCTCCGCGGCACCCGCGAGGGAGCTCTACATCGACCACGGGGCGAAGATCCTGGTGGCGGAGCGGGCGAACCTGATTTTTGTGTTCAACTTTTCGACGGCGTCCTCGATCTTCGGGTATCCGATCCACGTGCCGGGATTGGAAACCCGGGAACTGGTGCTGGACACGGACGGGGTGGAAAGCGGTGGCCATGGGAGGGTGGATCCTGCCTTTGACTACCCGGTCGATGAAGGTGGCAAGATGCAGATTTACACGCCGTCGCGGACGGGGCTGGTATTCGCGAGGAAGGGGTGAGGAGGCACACCGTTCCGCGGGAGACTCGCGGAGGTAATTCGGGGGGGAAATTTGCATTTTCCGTGTGAAATCCGTACGGGGGACGGTCAAAAGAAGTGCCTTGGAGAGGTGCGGGGGGCCAGGGGTGGGTTTGAAATCATTGATAATTCAATGTTGGAAAAACGGGTGGGTGGGAAATGACAACAAATGCCAAGTGTTTGGAGAATTGGATTGATGGAGGGGGAGCGTTTCGGGAAGGGCGGGCGGGAAAATGTCCAGTTTTGTCCTGGGTTTTCGAGAAATGATCCCTTGGAGAGGTGATCTATTGTCCGCGTGTTGAGCGAGTTGTGGAGGAGCGGGAGGCTTTTTCGGGTGATCTTGGCTGTACTCGGGAAAACGCGGGGCGATGAGTGCGGGCGGAGGTTGTTGGGAGCGGGTTTCATGGGAGGATTTTACCAAGGCGCGGAGGGGGTTTCTATTGGGAATAGGTAGTACCAGAGGATGATCGCGAGGAGGGGGAGGGTGCCGCGTAGATTATGGGAAGCGGGGGCGCGGGTGGAGAGCGGGAACGAGGGGAGCGATTCTGTCGTCCCCGGGGGACTCCGTTTCCAGCCGGACGATGGACCCACCACTGAAATGCTGATC
>CAXTTX010000293.1:0-333 GCA_964247045.1 uncultured Verrucomicrobiales bacterium
ATCCTCTCAGCGAGGGACGCGGTTTTTGACTTCCGGAGCAGGGCTTGCTAAGAGGGCGGTGGCAACCCAAGCGCTCGTAGCTCAGTTGGATAGAGCATCCGCCTTCTAAGCGGACGGTCACTGGTTCGAATCCAGTCGAGCGCGCCATTTTCCATTTCGGATTTCAAGCAGGGTTGCCGGCAGTTTCGGGACGATTTCGCGGGCTTGGTGAATGGCTAGCGATTCGAGAAGAAGGGCCAGATCCAATAGACCGCGATGGAAAGAATTGCCAAAACCACCAGGAGAACCACCGCTTCGATCACGCCGGGGAATTCAGCCGGTTTCCGGCCAGGC
>CAXTTX010000293.1:343-5724 GCA_964247045.1 uncultured Verrucomicrobiales bacterium
TTCGCCTGGGGAACAGAGGCGAATCGGCCCCGGGCGGTCTCATGTTAGAGCTTCCTACGCTTGAGGGCGGACCACGAAATACCTCCGGTCACGTATAGTATCCCGCATGCCATGGTGACAGGAAAGGCTGTCCGCAGACTCACCAGGGAGCCTAGCGTTGCCCCGAGGGCGAACGATGCCGCAAGGAAGAGCGGGGTGGAGATCTTCCAGGATTCGATCGGATGCCCGCGGAGCCGCATGCCGATGAACTGGCCGAGGTCGGTGAGCAGGCCCGTGATATGGGTGGTCCGGAGAATGAGGCCGCGGTAGCGGGTGGCGAGGGCATTCTGCATGCCACAGGCCCAGGCCGCCGTGCCGCATGCGAGCAAAGGATAGCAACCTGAGAGCGGTTGTGTGGCCAGGAGGAGGATGCCGATGGCTACCATGCTCCGTCCGTAGGGGCGTTCCAGTTGCAGGTTCGGATGGTGGATGAAAAAGCCCGAGGTGGCCGCCCCGCCGATGAATCCCGCGACGGAAACGCAAAGCAGGAAAACTTCCCGGGTCCACGGGTCGCCGGCTTTGATAGATTCCGAGGTGATGCGGGAAAGGTCCCCGGTGAGGTGGCTGACAGATACTCCCATGCGCAACATGAAATCGGCATTCAAAGCCGCGGCGAGGAATGCGAGACTACAACCCGCGCCGAGAACCCACCCCGGCTTTGCCTGCAATCGGTCGGTGTTTTTGCCGCAGTGTTCCATGGGATGGTCGGATGGGAGTTTTCCGGTTCCGCGCGGAATTGCAATGGCGGCGATTCCACGGCGAGAGCGCTTGCCAAGGCCGGATACCGGGGGCGAGGGTGGGGAATGCCGGACACGCGCCAGATCCTGGAAGCCGCCCAGGGGTATTTCAGCCTGGGACTCTTCGATGAAGTGATCGAGGAACTGGACGGGTTGCGGGGCGAGGACGCGGAGGCCGTTGCCGCGGTGGCGTTGCGGATCGAGGCATTCCAAGCGAGGAAGGATTGGGGGCTGGCGAGGGAACTGGCGGAGGAGATGGCAAGGAGGGAGCCCGCCAAACCGGAATGGTGGATCGCGTGGGCCTACGCGCTGAGGCGGGAAAAGACGATCCAGGACGCGCGCGGCGTCCTGTGGGAGGCGGTGCAGTTGCACCCCGCCGTGGACCTGATCCAATACAACCTGGCGTGCTACGCGTGCGTGCTGGGAGAACTGGACGAGGCGAGGAGATTATTGGCCCGTGCGCTCGCGCTGGCTCCCGGATGCCGGGCGATGGCAAGACGGGATGAGGATTTAAAGGCGCTCTGGGGAGAGCTCGCGGGAGCGGATTGACCTGGACCGGCTACCCAGCCGTTACGCCTTGGCTTTCATACAACGACGCGACCTACCGGATGGAAGGTGATTTACGGGTTTCCATCTGTCAGGCGGCGAGGTAGTATCCGGGCATGGAGGGCGGGAGCCAATGGACCGATTCCGATGAGACGGGCAAACCGTTCAGCCATTGCATGCGGTGCAAGCAAACGCTGGGGGCGGAGAGAGAGCCGTGGCTGATCAACAAGGAATACCGGAACGGCGAGTGCATCCTGGAGTTTGCGATCTGCCAGCCTTGCCGACTGGCGGTGACCAACCAGCTTTCCGTGCATTCACGGGAAACGGTCCGGGATTTTGTGGAGAAGGAAATCGAACCGGGCGAGCCGGTGGCAAAGCCAGCCCGGGAGATGGACTTGACCGGCAGGTTCGAGGCTTGTGTTTCCTGTGGCAGGAAACGGGAGCAGCTGGGTGGTTTCGGAATTTCCGCCTTGTTTGACACACGGGGCCCCATACTCGCGGGACCGCTTCCGCTGCTGATTTGCCAGGATTGCACGGCGAAGATGACCTCCGCCATCTCGACGCACAGCCGCGAGGTCTGGGGGAAGTTCCTAGGGGATAACCTGGAAGGTCCACCGGACGGATCGGGATTCCACGGTCTGATCTAACGGGCGGGTGGCACCGGAAGAAAGAACGCCAAGCCTGTCAGGATAAGCGTGGCGCGGGAGATTTTCGTTGGATCGTGTGAGGGATGCTCACTTGTGCTGTCCGCGCGAAACGGCCCTGTGGGTGAGAAGGATGAACATGCCGATGGTGCCAAGGTGGCGGAGCCGGTTTCCGGCACGGTAACCAGAGTCGTTCCATCGACAATGGCGAGTGGGACTCCGGGCATCGGGCCCTCATCAGGCGAGTGCATCGGGGCAGTTCCGCAATCACCCACCCGTGAAGAGAAAATAAGGGAAACGTTGAAGCGGGGAGGGCTGGAAGTGACCTCCCGGTCAAGCCTTCTGGGAAAAACGAGGGCGACGACTTGGGGGGATTTTCTTCCCCAAACGAACACAGCAGCCTCCGGGTAGGACCTTGGGAAGCTGCTGAGGAGTCGCTTGACGTCTGGCAAGTCCCCCCCGGTTCCTGCGCTGGCGCCTTGTCTCTCGATCGTGGAGTTTCGAGAAACCCTCGTATCTGCGGGTAGATAGCACCGGTAATGAGTCTCTGCAAACGCCGCGGGCCGGAAAGCATGGAAATTTTGACCCAAGATGTCGGGAAATACCGGTTTTTAATGCGCATTGGTGCAAACCTTTTCCGGGGAGGTGGATTTGAGGTGCGGAGGTTGGTCGACCTAACTCAGGCGCGAGAAGATTTGTCCCCGAAATAGGCAGCCCCTCTACACGACAAAGGAGGGCGAAGGCCCTCCTTTGTGAATTCCAAGTCATCGCGGCGCGTGCCGCGGACGAGAAATTATTTCTTTTCCAGCTTGTAGATTAAGACCGTGGAAGTGGGTTCGATGCCATCACGACCATACTTGGCGAAAGTCAGGCGGACCTTGCGGGCCTTGTCATTGTCGGTCTTCGTGACAACGGCCGCTTCGGCCCGGTCACCGGCACTGACAACCCCATTGGTATAATAGACGCGGTTGTCCTCTTCCTCTTCATATTTCACGGTGAAGCCAGGACCCTTGAGGACTCCCTTGTCCCCGATCGTGAAAGTCAGTTTCTCTCCCACCTTGAATTTGGGGAATTTGCCCGGAATCGGTGCGTCGTCATCCTCATCGAGGCCTTCGATGCGGGTGCAATCGCGGTCAGTTACCGTAAGGGTGAATTTGTAGCCTTTGGCGAATCCGCCCCAGGTTTTGCTAGCCGGTCCGCCGGCGTAAAGCGAGGCGGTCGGCAATAAGGTTCCGCAGCCGATGAGAAGGGGTAAGAGTAGTGTTTTCATGATTCAGTGATGTTTGGATTTAGCGTCACCCGCATTAGTCGGGCAAGTAAGCTGTTTTATTCGCAGGAGCTGTTCCATAGCGGAATTTTTGATGGATGTTATTCGTTATTAAAGGTTTGGGTGCGAGTGGGCCGCATGGTTATCTTGCAGAATGCGCGATAATCAGCTGCCCCCGGCTGCAAACTGCGAGCGGCGGAAGATAGGAGGGGAACCGAAGGCGTCAACCTGCACCTTTCGCCCTTTTGTCTACCCGGGAATTAGGTTCAAAAGCGGCCAAATGATCCCAAAATCGGTCACAAGGCTTAATATTGCCTGATGGTCCTGCTAACATGATTGTTAAAAACACCGAAATAAGGCATGCAGCCTGCGTGCGGCCCTACAATAAGCCGCAATATTAGACCCCCGAGAGTATCAGTCGTTCAAATTTTTTTATGAAGTTTTCTCTTTTTCTTGGCCGAACCACGTTTTGCCAAGGTTTCTCTCCCCGTTCCTGTCTCCGCGTCCTGAGCTTGATTCCATTGGCGCTTAGCATCTTGGCAAGTCTTCCTGCTTCCGGAGCGACCATCACGTGGAACGGTTCTGGGCAGGACAACAACTGGAGTTCATCGGGAAACTGGGGTGGGAGTTCGGCTGCCAATGGTGATATGCTGGTTTTCAGCGGCGCAGCCCGGCTAGCAACTACGAACGATTTCCTCACCGCGATCGGATCGGTCAGCTTCAATTCGGGAGGGTTCAATGTCAGCGGCAACGCGTTGACCCTGAATGGTGATTTCACCAACACGGGGAACAATACCTGGGGAATCAACTCCACGCTTGGCGGTGCACGTTTGCTCACGAGTAACTCGGGGACGCTGACTTTTTCCGGCAATATTACGAACGGCAACAACCTGCTGACCTTGGCAGGTGCGGGCGACACGCTCATTTCAGGCTTGGTGGGCGGCGGGTCCGGCGGGATCACCAAGACAGGCGCGGGTGTGCTCACGCTTTCCGGGACGAATAGCTACACGGGCGCGACGCGGATTTCCGGGGGGACCATTTCGATCACCTCCGACGGGAATCTGGGTGCCGTACCCGCGACTGCGACGCCTTCGAGCATCGTGATTGACGGCGGCATCCTTTCCACAACCGGAACGTTCACGCTGAACTCGAACCGGGGAATCGCGATCGGCCCCAGCAGCGGTCAAGGCGATGGCACGGTCAATGTGGTATCCGGTGAATTGACCTATGGCGGGGTCATCACCAGCAACACCTCGAGCGGCACGGGCAACCTCGTGAAGACGGGGAACGGAACGCTGACCTTGTCGGGAGCCAACACCTACTCGGGCAACACGGTGGTTTCTGCGGGTACGCTGAAACTGGGCAGTGGCATGGCGATTCCCTCCGGCGTGAGCAAAGGGGATGTGACCGTGAACGGCACGCTCGACCTGAATGCCAACAGCGCCACGGTGAACGGACTTTCCGGTTCAGGGATCATCACGACCGGTCAGGCGGGAGCGATCATGCTCACCGCCGGAGCGAACAACCGGAACGGCACCTTCAACGGGGTGATCCAGAATGGATCGGGAGCCATCGGCCTGACGAAAACGGGCACCGGCACCCTGACTCTCGGAGGCAGCAACACTTTCACCGGCGGCGTGACCATCAACGGCGGGGCGCTGCAACTGGCGAATACCGGCGCTCTCAACAGTTCCTCACCTAACAGCGTGACATTCGGCGCGAACGCGGCGGTGGGAACGAAGCTGCGGTTGAACGGCAACAGCGTGATGATCAGCGCTCTGGCAACCAATGCCGTGCCTGGAACCGTGATTCTTGAAAACGCGAATGCCGCCGCCGCCACGCTGACGGTCAACCAATCGTCGGGCACGACTTTCGCGGGAACGATTCAGAATGGCACCGGTGGTGGCACGCTCTCGCTGGTGAAAACGGGAGCGGGCATCCTGACGCTATCCGGCACGAACACCTACACCGGAAACACGACGATCTCCGGCGGCACGCTGCAAGCGGGATCCGCGCTGGCGACTCCTTCCGGCAGCGGCACGGGCAACTTCATTCTCGATGGCAACGCGGGTGCGGCCAACGTGGGTATCCTTGATATCAACGGATTTGACATCAGCATCAACGGTCTCTCCGGAACGACGGGCGCGA
>CAXTTX010000293.1:5734-6265 GCA_964247045.1 uncultured Verrucomicrobiales bacterium
GGTGAACAACAAGGCCGGCACGACCAAGACAATCACCATCGGCAGCGGCGACGCGAGCACGACCTTCGCGGGCTTGATAGCCAACAACACGGGAACGGGCGGAACGCTGAACCTTTCAAAAACGGGTAGCGGCACGTTGACGCTGACCAATGCCAACACCTATGGAGGCGCGACCGGCATCCGGAATGGCACGATCACCGCGGGCGTCCTGAATGCCTTGCCGACAACCACGGTACTGACACTGGGAGATGGCACGGCGAACACGAGCGGTTCGCTGCGCCTGAACGGATTTTCCCAAACCCTGGCGGGGCTGACAAACATCGGGACGGGCAATGCAAACCGCATCGTCAACGGCAGTGCC
This sequence comes from uncultured Verrucomicrobiales bacterium, assembly GCA_964247045.1. Classification (GTDB taxonomy): domain Bacteria; phylum Verrucomicrobiota; class Verrucomicrobiia; order Verrucomicrobiales; family Akkermansiaceae; genus Luteolibacter. The sequence continues at coordinate 6,096 of CAXTTX010000293.1, forward strand.
ACCGCGGTGACTCTGACACTGAACACGGCCTCGAACAGCACCTTTGGCGGCATCCTGGGGGGCGGTGGCACAAACGAGAATAACGTCAGCGTGGTGAAGACGGGAACGGGGACGATGACTCTTTCCGGCACGAACACCTACACCGGCACGACGACCGTCAGCCAAGGCAC
>CAXTTX010000293.1:6275-7136 GCA_964247045.1 uncultured Verrucomicrobiales bacterium
ATCTATCAGCCAATCTGGGTGGTGCTTCATCCGCTGTGGTCCTGGGTGATGCGACGAACACCGGCACGCTGTCCTACACGGGCAACTCCGCGACTTTCACGCGCGGGTTCACGGTGGGCGCGGGCGGTGGTCAGATCGATGTGATGACGAGCGGCCAAACCCTGACGCTTGGCACCGGGAACATCGCCGCCAGTGGCGCATTTACCATCGGTGGCACGGGGAATACTTCCATCACGAGCAACATCACGGGCAGCGGAAGCCTGAACAAGACCGGCGCCGGCAACCTGACGGTGTCCGGCGCGAACACCTACAGCGGAGCGACCGCGATCCGCAACGGAACGATCACTCTCGGCGTGAACGACACCGGCCTGCGCTCGACCACGACGCTGACCCTGGGGGACGCCACCGCCAACACGAACGGTGTCCTGAAACTGGACGGCTTCACGCAGATGCTGTCGGGCTTGCTCAAGACGGGCAACGGCACCGGCAACCGGGTGGTGGGAGGCAACGCGACCCTCAGCACGCTGACCCTGAACAACTCCGGTTCGATCACTTTCGGCGGCATCCTCGGTGGAACCGGCGGCAACGAGAACAACCTGGCGCTGGTGAAGACCAACGCGGGTGTCCTGACGCTTTCCGGAACGAACACCTACACCGGCGGCACAACCATCAGCGCGGGCACGATCGCGATCAGCGCGAACAACAACCTCGGCAGCAACAGCAGCACGCTGAACCTTGGCAATGGCACCTTGCAGATCACGTCCAGCCTGTCCTCCTCGCGGACAATCAACCTGACCGACGCGAATTCCACCCTCTCGGTGGGCACCGGCATCATCTACACGCATTCGGGCGCGGTTACGG
>CAXTTX010000294.1:0-7119 GCA_964247045.1 uncultured Verrucomicrobiales bacterium
ACGCTGGAGGCCGACAAGGATGCTGCGCCCCTGACCGTGCCGGAGGCGGAGGCATTGAAAGGCTGGCTGGATGTCCTTGATCCTCCGCCGCCGCCTCCGAAACCACCGGAAGGGAAATAGCAGCAAGCCATGGTGACCACGACATGACCTACGGATTTTTGTTAGAATCGATTTGGCATCCGCCGCTCGCGTTCGAGGAGGCCAATGCCCCGGCGATCCCGGGTGAATTGGAACTGCAGGCGCTTTGGTTCTCGGGTGCCTTCGGGCGGGAATTCCGGACCACGGGAGGAAAGGCCGTGAGGATCGTCCAGTTCGGCGAATGGAACCGGGGAGCGGGACCGGACTTCATCAATACCGCGGTGGAGATCGACGGGGAGTTGAGCACCGGGCCGATGGAGCTCGATCCCACGGCGGGTGACTGGGAGTCGCACGGGCATGCGGTGAATCCAGCGTTCAATGAAGTGGTGTTGCATGTGGTTTTCCAGCAGGATTTGAGGCGGCCCTTCACCCGGACGAGCGACCACCGCGAGGTGCCGCAGGTGGTGATCAGCGAGGTGCAGCTTTCCGACGCGCTGGGGCGTCCCGCGCGCGAGGTGGCGATCGCGCATCCGGGGCGGTGCGTGGCTCCCTTGAAACAACTTTCCACGGCGGCGGTTGAGCGGTTGCTGGGCGAAGCGGCGGTTCACCGGGCGGGCATCAAGGCCACGCGATGGCTGAGGATGGAGGAAGCCCATGGGAGGGACGCGGCACTCTATCAGGCAACGGCGGAAACGCTCGGCTACCAGGGGAACTCGCTGGCGATGCGGTTGCTGGCGCAGCGGGCGCCACTTTCGCTGATGAAGTCGGAAAGCGATTCCGCGGAGTCGATCCTTTTCGGGACGGCGGGATTCCTTTCCGCTGACCAGCATGAGCTGGCACCGAGCGACACCCGCGACTACCTGCGGGTACTCTGGGACACGTGGTGGAAGATCCGCGGGAGCTTCGAGGTGTCCGGAGAACGGCGGATTCCATGGAGAACGCATGGGCAGCGTCCGGCAAATCATCCACACCGCCGGGTGGGAGCGCTGGCGGCGCTGGTGAAGGAGTGGCCGAGGTATCGCAAGCTCGCGCTGGCGCGTCCGTTTGCGGCGAAGCCGCTGGTGGATTTCCTGCAGGAGCTGGACCATGAATTCTGGTCGCACCGGCACACGCTGGCATCCGCGCCATCGGCACAGCGGGTGGCTTTGTTCGGGAGGTCACAGGCGCTGGAACTGATTGCCAACCATCTTGCCCCGCTGGCGATCCACGAAGGGGGGATGAGCTACGGCGCGTATCACAAGCTGCGGAACTCCGCGATCAACGACAAGGTGAGGCGATGTGGGATACGGCTGTTCGGGTCCGAGAAGACGGCGGGGCCGTGGACGAAGCGGATCTGTCATCACCAGGCGCTGTTGCAGGTCTATCAGGATTTTTGCCTGGAGGATTCGTCGGATTGTGAGAACTGCCCGTTTCCCGAACAACTCGCGCAGTGGAGGTGAAATTTTTTTAATCATGAAGATCCTGTTGAACGGAAATTCCCACGAGATGGAGTCCGCGATGAGCGTGAGTGACTTGCTGGGGAGCATTGGCTTCGGGGGGAAGCCTTGTGTGGTGGAGGTGGACGAGGAGGCGGTATTTCCGCGGGATTATCCGGGCAAGATGGTGGGGGAGGGAGCGCGGGTGGAGATCGTGACGCTGGCGGCGGGGGGGTGAACCGAGTAGCCAATCATCTGCTAATATGGGGCGGAAGAATTTACCGCAAAGCGCAAAGGTCGCGAAGGGATGCGAAGGGATGCGAAGGGATGCGAAGGGAGATGGGCTTTTTGGATGGAGCGAAACGCGGAGGTTGCAGAGGTCGCGGAGAGAAGAGCGCGGAGCTATTGGTTTGTAGCATCCGCCTTTTACGGGGGCTGCCGGATGGCCGTGGGCGCGGGATTATTTTTCTCCAAGATCGGTGGGGTCACCGAGTTTCTTGTTGAGCGCAACGGCGGTTTTGACGAGACGCCGGACCGCCGCGGGTAGACAGGAATCGCCCTCGTGGAGCTCGATCGTGGCCATTTCATATTTTCCGCCTGGCTTCAGGCGGGGTTCGAGTTCACGGAGGCGCTGGCCGCGCCAGAAGCCGAAGAGGACGCGGTGGTCCTCGGCGCGGATGAGGAAGACCGGACCATTCGAGAGATAGACGAGGTGTCCCCATTTGATCTTCTCCTCGGTGCGGACGGCGGATGTGGCGGCCGAACGGAGGTTCTCGACGCATGCCCTTTGCCATCCGGAGAGGGCGGAGACATAGGCATCCGGGTCCGGGGCGGGGATGGTTTTTTTCATGAACGATGCAGGGCTGGTAATTCTATGCGACTGCCTTGCGTTTGCCGAGGATGCGGCCGATGAAGATGCCGACAACGAGGGCGATGGCACCGCCGAGGTAGATTGCCTTCTTCGACGCATCCAAGAGGGGATTGTCGAGGGTGTTCATCGAGATGTGATAGGCGGCGAGCAGCCATTGGCCATCTTCCTTCACGAGTGTGGCGGTCCAGCGGCTTTCGATTTCGTATTGTTTTCCGAGCAGATCGTATTCGGCCACGGTTTTGCCGAAGGATATGCCGGTGTCCCCGCCATGCATGATGGTGAGTTCGTCGGGAGTCGGGGGAACCTTGTAGCCTTTGAAGGACTTCCTGCCCATGCGCTCGAAGAAATCCTTGAGGCCCTGCCTGCCGCGACAGACCTCGGAGTTTTGCCACGTCACCACCACGTCCGGGTGGACATGCTGGAGGACGGTGTCGATGTCGCCCCTGGTGATCGCGTCGATGATTTTGGTGCGGACGGCGCGGAGTTCATCATGGACGGGGTCCTCGGCAGCGGCGGCGATGCTCCAGAAGAAGAGAAGGGAAACCAGGAGGCGGGCCAAGGTTTTCATGAGGGGAATTCTGAACCGGAGGTTGGTTTGATCAATCCAATTCGGGGTAGCTCGGTGTTTGAGGCCGGGTGAATCCAGAAGACCAGTATGATGCCGGGGGACAGGAGTGGGGTGGGTGCGAATACGGAAGACCGGAACGGAGGAAGACCAGCACGATCGTTGGGGGGACAGGAGTGTCCCCCCTCCGTCAGGGCGCCCCGTGTGGGGGAGGGTGGTCGATTGGGCAGCGGCTCAGTGTTTGAGGCCGGGGGAATCGAGATCGAGTCGATAGAGAATCTGGTTGTAGTTGTAGCGAGGGGTAGGGCGGGCGTGATCGGCGAATTCCGCGGTGTAGGTGCCCTCGAAGAGGATGTAGGGTGATTTCTCCCCGGTTAGTTCGGTTTGGATGACGGGGTTGTAGAAAGTGTAGTTGTCGTGGGTGAGGATCTTCACGGCGTTTTTCCAAGGGCCGAAGGGCGAGTCGGACTCCGCATACCAGATCTCGCCGAGGGGGGAGGGTTTGCCGTATTGCTCGGTAAAGACGGTGATCCAGCGATTGAGGGGTGCGTTCCAGGCGATGGAGCCGCGGTGGGCGCGGACCTCCTTGTCGTCCGGGGTTTTCGGCGCGGGCGGGGCGGGCGGCTTTTCCCAGGTCGAGGGATCTTTCCATGCGTCGAAATTGTCGGGGTATTTCAGAATCGGGAAGGGATCGCCCAGCAGGACCCAGGATTTGCCGGATTCATCCTTCCAGCGGGAGGGGTGGCCTTTTGGCAAGAGGGGCATTGGGCCATCGCCTTTCTTCCAGAGGACCTTTTCGACGGTGAAGTTGGAGGTCTTGTCATCCCAGAGGCAGAGGCCGACTTCATACTCTTCGACGTGGCCCTGGATCTTGGAGTAGGTCGCACCCACGCGATCACCGAAGGAGACCAGTCCGGTGAGCCAAGTGGGCCCATCGCCGGGAAGATTGGCAACGCCGCGGGGCTTTTTTTCGGAGTTGCGGAAGAGGTCGAAGGGTAGGGCGAGGGGTGGCTTGGCTTCTTTCAGGGGAGCGAGCGGGGTGAAGGCGGCGGTGGTCTGGAAGATGCCGAGCGGATAGTTCGGGATGGTGGTGTCTCCCCAGAGCCAGAACAGCTTGTTGCCATGGCGGGTCATGAGCACGGAATCGCAGCCGAAGACACCGCTTTCCGGCAGCGGGGAAGTTTGTCCGAGTTTGGTGGCCTCCGCGAAGAGTCCGCCGCCGGTAAGGCGGCCGATCCGCTTGGCGATGTTCCGGCGCTGCAACTCGATGCGGAATGTGCCGCCGGGCTTGAGCGTGGCGCGGATGCCTTCGAAACCGAAACCATCCTTGGGTAGGCCGTAGCCGTGGCCCTTGACGGTGAACCAGACCTCGCGGTCCAGCAGTTCGGGTTCGTCCACGGCGATGAGGCCGGAGTTGTCGCTGACCAGCCGGATATCGTGAGTGGTCTGCAACTCGACCAAGGGGACAGGCCAGCCGTTTTCCTTGTCGACGATCTCGATTTTGCAAGGCTGGGCGGCGATCGCGAAGGAGGGGAGCAGGAAAATAAAGACGGATTTCAGCATGGGCGGCATTACTACTTTGAAGATTGCGGTGTTGTATCGCCGGGGGCCGCGAAATAGGTTCGAGCCGCGCGCCCGCCGGGGCACCTGAAGCCAAGATGAAAAAGTGTCCCTACTGCGCTGAGGAAATCCAGGACGAGGCGATCAAGTGCAAGCATTGTGGTGAGTTCCTGACGGGGCAGGCCTCCCTGCCGCCTCCATTTCCGGAGAGGGCGTTGAGGAGGACGGGCCCGGTGGTGCCGTGGTATTTCAGGACGCCGGTGATCGTGATCGCGCTGCTATCCGCGGGTCCGCTGGCGTTGCCGATGGTGTGGTGGCACCCGAAGCTGAAGATGCCGATGAAGGTTATTATTTCCGTCGGGGTATGTCTGTTTACCTGGGGTTGCTTGTGGCTCACCGCGGTGTTGTACAAGCAGATGATGGAGAACTACCGGATACTGACGGGTAGCGGGGGGATCTTGTGAGGTGGGGCTCCAGCGGAAAGACGAACGGCGCGCACAGGAAATGGATGTCATCACGCGGCACGACTACGGCGGACCGGGCCGGTCCGCCCTACCGTTAGACCCTACCGCTTCGCGGGGGCGGTGATGATGCCTTCGGCGGTTTCCTGTTTGAGGCGGAGCTGGCCGCAGGCGGCGTCGATGTCGTGGCCTTTTTCGAGGCGGAGATTGGCAATGACGCCGGCGTGTTTGAGAACGTCCTGGAAGGCGCGGCAATATTTGTCCGGCGGGCGCTTCCATTCGAGCCCCTCCACGGTGTTGTAAGGAATGAGGTTCACCTTCGCGCCGATGCGGCGGGCGTGGCGGGCGAGGATGGCGGCTTGTTCCAAGGAGTCGTTGACGCCCTGGATGAGGATGTATTCCAGCGTGATCTTCTGGTTCTTGCGGGCGTTCCAGTAGTCGAGCGATTCGAAGAGCTCTGCGACGCCCCACTTCTTGTTCACGGGCATGATCTGCTGGCGGACCTCATCGGTCGCGCCGTGGAGGGAGATCGCGAGGCGGATCTGCTGCGGGTGCTCGGCGAGTTTCTTGATCTGGGGGACTAAACCGGAGGTGGAAATGGTGAGATGGCGGGCACCGAGATGGAGTGTCTTCGGGCCGGTGATGAGGGAGATGGCGGCGAGGAGGTTGTCGAGATTGGCCATCGGCTCGCCCATGCCCATGAAGACGAGGGAATCGACGCGCTCGCCGGAGAGTTGTTCGGCGGCGAGGACCTGCCCGGCGATTTCCGAGGGGTCGAGATTGCGGGTGAATCCGGCGAGGCCGGAGGCGCAGAACTTGCAGGCGTAGGCGCAGCCGACCTGTGAGGAGACGCAGAGGGTGCGGCGGTCCGATTTCTCGCCGTAGAGGGCGGGATTCGCGGGGATCAGGACGCTTTCCACGTAGCGGTGATCGTGGAGGCGGAAGAGGAATTTGCGGGTGGTGTCCCGCGAGCCCTGGGTGGTGGTGTGTTCCAGTGAGGATAGGCGGAAGGACTCCGCCAGTTTTGCCCGCAAAGCCGCGGGGAGGTTCGTCATGGCGTCGAAGGAGGTAACCTTCTTTTTCCAAATCCACTCGAGGATTTGGCCAGCACGGAACGCAGGTTCGCCCGCCTCCTGAAGCCAGGTGGCGAGGGATTCGGGAGATTGGCCGGTAAGGGCGGGGAGTGTCATTGTCATTGCAGGGCGGACCTGAGGTCGGCGGCGGCGCTGCGGGCATTCACCGGGGCCTCGGGGACGAAGGCGAAGTCGTCGGGTTCGAGGGGAGCGAGTACCTTTTCGGCGAGCTCGGAATTGAAGGTGAGTTCAGCGGGCGGGCGATGGCTGGCTGCGGTGGCACTGGCCCGCTCTAGGGCAGCGAGGGCGGAAGGAGGTGCGGATGGAGTTGATAATTCCCGCGGGATTTTGTCCACAGGCTCCAGATTACCAATGGATGCTGATTCCGGAGCGGCTTTGAGATCTTCGAATTTTCGCGCGCTGTTTAGAACGCGCGTTTCAAATGAGCCAATCGCGTTGTTGTATTGTTCAACGGCGCTGCCGAGGGAGCGACCGAGCTTGGCAAAGTGATCGGTCAGTTTGGAGAGGCGCTCGTGGAGCGTGCGGCCGAGGGCGGAAATTTCGCGGGCGTTCTCGGCGATGGATTCCTGGCGCCAGCCGTAGGAAACGGCGCGCAGCAAGGCGATGAGGGTGGTGGGGGTGGCGAGGATGACGCCCTCGGCCACACCACGCTCGATCAGGCCGGGATCGCTCTGGAGGGCGGCGGAGAAGAAGGATTCGCTCGGGAGGAAAAGAACGGTGAACTCCGGGGTTTGGGCGAACTGGGAGGTGTAGTTCTTCGACCCGAGTTGCTGGATGTGGGTGCGGACTTGGCGGGCGTGGCGGTGGAGGGCTTCCTCCCGGATGGTGTCGTCGTTGGCTTCCAGCGCGTCGAGGTAGCCGTCCATGGGAGTTTTCGCATCGACCACGATGGTCTTGCCGCCGGGGAGTTTGACGACGAGGTCGGGGCGAAGCCTGCGGCCTTCATCGGTGGTGGAGGAGTGCTGGGTCTCGAAATCGCAGTGTTCCTGCATGCCGGCGAGTTCGACGACTCGGCGGAGCTGCATTTCCCCCCACTGGCCGCGGCCGACGGGTTGGCGCAGGGCTTTGACGAGAG
>CAXTTX010000295.1:0-7116 GCA_964247045.1 uncultured Verrucomicrobiales bacterium
CCGGAGGATGGATGAGGCCGTCGATGTGCTTGCGGGTGGCGACGAAGGGCGGCTCGAAGATTTGTTCCGAATGGCGGGGGCGGGGGACGGGCACCTGGACGATCTCGCGGACGCGGCCGGGGTTGGCGTCGAGCACGAGGATGCGGTCGGAGAGGAAGACGGCCTCGTCGAGGTCGTGGGTGATGAAGACGATGGTGATATCGACGTTTTTCCAGATCTCCATGAGGTGGGTCTGCATTTGGCAGCGGGTCTGGGCGTCGAGCGCGCCGAAGGGCTCGTCCATAAAGAGGACGCGCGGCTGGTTGGCGAGGGCGCGGGCGATGGCGACGCGCTGTTTCATGCCGCCGGAGAGTTGGTGCGGATAGGCGTTTTCGAAGCGGGAGAGGCCCACCAGTTCGATCCACTCGCGGGCTTCGGAGTCCGCGGTGTAGGAGGATTTGCCAGCCATGCGCGGGCCGAACATGACGTTCTGCTTCACCGTGTGCCAGGGGAAGAGCGTGTAGCCCTGGAAGACCATGCCGCGGTCGGGGCCGGGACCCGAGACGGATTCGCCGTAGACCCGGAGATCGCCGGCGGTGGCGGTTTCGAGACCGGCGAGGATTCTAACAAGCGTGGATTTGCCGCAGCCGGAGGGTCCGATGACGCTCAGCAGCTCGCGCTTGTGGACGGAGAAGGAGACGTTGTCGAGGGCGGTGACGGAACCGCGCGGGGTGTCGAAGCGCTTGGTGAGATTGGCGACCTCGAGCGCGACAGGGCGTTGCACGAGGCGGCCGAAGCGTGCGGCGACTTCCGGCGTTTGCTCGCGGTAGTCCGGGAGTGTGGAATCGGCGGTGGTCACGGCGTGGCGTCGGGTGAGGGTTGTTTCCGGCGGGTGAAAACCTTGACCGGCCAGGTGGCGATGTTGATGACGGCGCGGGAGACGACGCCCGGGGTGCCGGCCCAGGGGAAGAAGACGCCGTGGAGCCAGGCGAGGATCTGGTCCATGACGAAGCCGGTGAGGCCGATGAGGATGATGACGGGGAAGACGCGGTCGAAGTTGCGGAAACGGCCCTGGGTTTCGATGAACTCGGTGAGGCCGCTTTTCACGCCGATGAGCTCGGCGATGACGAGCCAGGTCCAGGCCCAGCCGAGGAGGATGCGGAGGTCGTTGTAAAGGTTTGGCAGGATGCCGGGGATGACGACGTGGGTGACCATCTGGCGGGGTTTGGCCCCGAGGGTCTGGGCCGCCTCCAGCAGCGAGGGGTCTAACAAACGGGTGGTTTTCGAGACGACGAGGATCATCTGGAAAACGGTGCCGATGAAGACCAGGGCGATCTTCGGCGCATCCCCGGCGAGCAACACGGCAACGAGCAGGGTGCTGAAAGTGGGGGCGGGCATGTAGCGGAAGAAATCGACGAAGGGCTCGAAGAGCTTCGAGAAGAAATCGAAGACCCCGCAGAGGATGCCGATGGGAATGCCGATGAGGGCGGCCCAGAAGAAGCCCAGGAAGATGATCTGGAGGGACGCCTTGTAGCGGTCGCCCATGGTGAGCTCGCCAGCGGGGACCTTGGCGGTGAAATCGCGGCTGCCGGCGAGGATGACTTCATCCGGAGCGGGCAGGTAGACGGGGTTCGCGGGGGTGCCCTGCGGGATGAGCTTGAGGAGCGGCGGCTCGGGGAGTTTCTCGAAAACGAACTCCGGGGATGCGGCGGAGAGGAGTTCCCAGTTGGCTTTGACGATGCCGAGGTTCTCGGAACTCAGGGTGGGTTTGGAAGAGAGTCTCACGCCGGTGGCGAGGTCGCGCCAGAGGGTGTAGAGGACAGCGTCGTTCTGGGCATCCGTGTAGGGAAGCCAGTTTTCCGCGATGGCGAGCGGGGCCAGCTGGCGGAGGAGTTTCTGGTTCTTGCGGCGGCCGCCCGCGGGTGCCTCCGCGGTGCCCCGGGCCGCGAGCATGTCGGCGTTTTCCTTGCGGATGGTTTCCTGGAATTGCGGGAAGTAAGCCTTGGAAACATGGTCACCCGAGGTGAAGACCGTGGTGGAACCCTCGGCCTGCGCGGAAAGCTCGATCTTCACGTCCGGATGCCAGATCCACGGCACGTAGGAAACCAGGCACCACAAGCCGATGGGCAGGAGGAAGGAGACGCAGGTCAGAAAGAGGCGGCGGGAAGACGACAAGTCCCGGCGGATGACGAACCAGTTCTGGAGAAAGCCGGGACGGGGCATGGAAGAGGAGACTTAAGACACAAGACTTGAAGACTCAAGAAGAGAAGAATGGACTGGCGGGGGATTTCGTCAGAGGCCGAGGAAAGAAGATAAAGAAAGGGGACGAGTACGTCGCCCCCTCATTTTGATCTATCCCGTATGGATTACTTCTTGAGCGCCTTGGTCAGGGAAGGGTCGAGATACTTGGTGACGTCGAGGGGCTTCTTATCCTTGTAGGTGTACTCGGCGTTGAACTTGTTGACGTTCTTCGAGGAGCCATAGACGGATTTGAGGGAATCGGTTTCTTCCCAGCATTTGAGGGCCTCGTCGAGCGAGAGGATCTTGGTTCCCTTGAGGAAGGGTTCGTATTCTTCCGGGGTGATTTTCACGCGGGCGGAGAGAATCTTGAGGACGTCGTCGGTGTTCTTTTCCTCCTTCATATAGTCGGCGATCTTGTACCAGACCTTCACCACCTTTGCCCAATCCGCCTTGTTCTTCTCAAGGCTCTCCGGTGAGACGTAAAGGAGGTCGTAGATGATGCCGGGAGCGTCGGCGGAGGTGAAGATGGGCGTGGAGCCGGGCAGGACCTTGAGCGCCTGGCCGGAGTTCGGTTGCCAAGCGGCGATGGCATCCACCGCCTTGGATCCGAGCACCTGGGCCGTCTCGTTGGTGGGCGTGTTGACGATGGTCACATCCTCCGGCTTCATGCCTGCTTTTTCGATGGCGGTGAGATAGAGAAGATGTTCCACGAAACCTTCCTCGAGGCCGATCTTCTTGCCCTTGAGATCCTTGATGGACTTGATGCCAGGGGCACCGACGATCATGTCGTTGCCGTTGGAAAAGTCATTGATGAGGATGCCGACGGAGGGTTTCCCCGTGGAACCGGTGACCAGGGCGTCGCCATTGGTCATGCAGACGGCGTCGACCTTTCCGGCGACGTAGGCGTCCATCGAGGGGACGTAGTCGAACCACTGGAAATCGACGTCGACGCCTTCTTCCTTGAACCAGCCTTTTTGGACGCCGATCTCCCAGGCGATCCAGCCGGGCCAATCCGAGTAGGCGATCTTGAGGGGTTCCGCGGAGGCGAACTGGCAGAGGGCGAGCAGGGCGAGGGCTGCGGATCCGAGACGGGGCATCAGTTTCATGGCGTGTGGAATGGTGGGTTCAGGAGTTGGGAGAACGGAGGATGGAGGGAGCGGATTGGTATGAGGAAATCTGTAAAAATTCATACCGGATTAAGCACGCGCCATACCAAATCGGTGGTTCCGGCGGGTTGGGCGGGGTGCAGGCGATTTTACAGTTCCGCCGGGGGGGCGGCAGGAGGTAGGGTGGGGCATGAACGAATCGCAACCCCCGCCGAAGAACATTGTTCTCATCGGTTTCATGGGGACTGGAAAATCGACGGTGGGGCGGGAGCTCAACAGCCGGCTGGGCTACGCGCTGGTGGATATGGACCAGGTGATCGAGCGGCGGGCGGGGAAGCCGGTGAGCGCGATTTTCGCCGAGGACGGGGAGGAGGCTTTCCGCGAAATGGAGACGCAATTGCTGGCGGAGCTGAACGATCCCGGGTCGCCGCGACGGATCATTTCCACCGGCGGCGGGGTGGTGGGGCGGGATGAAAACCGGGCGCTGCTGAAGCAACTGGGTTATGTCGTGTGGCTGGACGCGCCGACGAATGTCATCCTGGAGCGGACGGGAAAGAACCGGGACCGGCCGCTGTTGCAGACGGAGGATCCGGCGGCACGGATCGACGCGCTGATGGATGTGCGGCGTCCGCTTTACAAGGAGGCCGCCCATCTGAAGGTGGACACGGCCGGACTGGACTGTGGCGAACTGGCGACAGGCATCCTGGAAAGCGCGCGGTATTTTTTCACCGGTCATTTGTGACCCGCGGATGAACGAAACCGTAGAGCGGATCAAGGCATGGGCGGCGGAGCTGGGCTTCGACGATTGCAGGATCGCGGCGGCGAAGGTGGCGAGCCACGCGGACTTGTTCCGGGAATGGATCGCGGAGGGGAAGCATGGCGAGATGGGCTGGATGGAGAAGACGCCGGAACGGCGGTGTGACCCGCGCGAGGTGCTGGAGGGTTGCAAGGGGGTGATCTGTCTGGCGGTGAACTACTATCCGGGTAGTAGTCCGTTTCCGGAAGGACACGAGGGCGGCTATCGGATCGCGCGGTACGCGTGGAACGAGGACTATCACGACCGGATCGGGAAGCGGCTGAAGGAGTTTGATGAGCGGTTGCAAACGTTGGGCGGGACGCAGCGCTATTACGTGGACACCGGTCCAGTGCTGGAGCGGGATTTCGCGAGTGACGCGGGGCTGGGTTGGAACGGAAAATCCACGGTGCAGATCCACAAGGGACTGGGGGCGTGGTTTTTCCTCGCGGAGCTTTTGACGACGCTGGATATCCCCGCGGACGAGCCCTTCGGCGACCATTGCGGGAAGTGCACGGCCTGCATCACGGCATGTCCGACGGGGGCGATCACCGCGCCGCGGCGGGTGGACGCGCGGCGCTGCGTTTCCTATCTAACCATCGAGCACAAGGGGCCGATCCCGGAGGAGTTCCGGGTCGCGATGGGGGACCGGATTTACGGTTGCGACGATTGTTTGGACGCGTGCCCGTGGAACCGTTTCGCGAAGATTTCAAGGGAGGCGACGTTTCATGCGCGGGAGCAGGTTTTCGAGAAGCGGCTGCGGGACTTCCTGGAGCTGGACGACGAGGGATTCCGAGGGCTGTTCGCGAAGTCTCCGATCAAGCGGATCAAGCGGAACCGGTTCGTGCGGAACGTGTGTGTGGCGCTGGGGAATACGGGAACGTGGGAGGATCTGCCCGCGCTGGAGAAGGCGGCGGGGGATGAGGATACTTTGATTGCGGAACATGCGGCGTGGGCGATAAAGAGGATTGAGGAGAGAGCGGGTGTTGTTTGATTGGCAAATCCCTCCTTGGAGTGATAGGAAAGGATTTCGTAATTTGGTGCGGGCATGCGACGTATCAACGCGCCGCGTTTGCTTCACGAAATCCATGAAAAGCCATTTCACCCTTTTGCTCGCGTTTGTCCTGGCCTTGCCCGTTTTTGCGGCACCGGCGAGTTATGATGTGGTGGTTTACGGCGGGACCTCCGGCGGAGTGGTGGCGGCGGTGCAGGTGGCGCGGGCGGGGAAATCCGTGGTGCTGGTGTCGCCGGTGAAGCATGTGGGGGGGCTCACGATCAGCGGGCTCGGGTGGACGGATATGGGGGAGAGCTCGATCCTCGGGGGAATCAGCCGTGAGTTCTATCACGAGGTTTACCTGCACTATCAGAAGGAATCGTCGTGGGATATCCAGGACCGGGCGTCGTTCGGGAACAAGGGGCAGGGCGGACCGGCGTTCAACGAGAAGACGGAGATCGGTTCGGTGTTCGAGCCCAAGGTGGCGGAGGGGATTTTCATGAAGTTCCTGAAGGAGGCGAAGGTGACCGTGGTGACGGGCCGGCTGGATCTGAAGAACGGGGTGAAGATGGATGGCAGACGGATTGCGGCGATCCGGACGGAGGGCGGGGATGTTTTCCTGGGCAAGGTATTCATTGACGCGAGCTACGAGGGGGACCTGTTGCCGGGAGCGAAGGTGAGTTTTGCCCTCGGGCGGGAAGCAAACGCGCAATATGGCGAGACGGTGAATGGCACGCAAACCGGCCATGCGACGAAGAACCAGCTGGGTGATGGCATCGACCCTTACGTGGTGAAGGGCGACGCGAAGAGCGGCCTGCTGCCGGGGGTGGAGATGCCGGATGGAAAGCCGGATGGCTCCGCGGATGAAAGGCTGCAAGCGTATTGCTACCGGATGGTGCTGACGAGCCAGGTGAAGAACCGGAAGGAGATCGGCAAGCCGGAGGACTATGACGAGAAGAACTATGAGCTGCTGTTGCGGGCCATCGAGGGCGGACAGAAGTCGGGATTTTTCAAGTTCGACCCGATACCCAACAAGAAGACGGACTCGAACAACCATGGCGGTATTTCGACGGACTTCGTCGGCATGAATTACGGGCCGGGATGGAACTGGGCGACGCTGGACCATGACAAGCGGGCGGCGCTGGCGAAGAAGCACGAGAACTGGCAGCGGGGATTCATCTGGACGCTGCAGAACCACCCGCGGGTGCCGGAGGCGGTCCGGAAGAGCTATGCGCCGCTGGGGCTGCCCGCGGACGAGTTCCAGGACAACGGCAACTGGCCGTATGACCTGTATGTGCGCGAGGCGCGGCGGATGGTTTCGGATTATGTGATGACGGAGAAGAACTGCAGCGGCAGCGAGATGGCGCGGGATTCGATCGGGCTGGCGGCCTATGCGATGGATTCGCACCACGTGAGGCGGCAGGTGGTGAAGGGCATGGTGAAGAACGAGGGGGATATCCAGTTCAAGGTGGCGAAGCCCTATGCGGTTTCCTACCGGTCGATCGTGCCGAAGAAGGGGGAGTGCGAGAACCTGCTGGTGCCATGGAGCTTGTCCGCCTCGCACATGGCGTTCGGGTCGATCCGGATGGAGCCGGTTTTCATGGTGCTTTCGCAGTCCGCGGGGATCGCGGCGGGGATGGCGATCGACAAGCGGGTGGCGGTGCAGGAGGCGAAGTATCCGGAGTTGAGGAAGGCGCTGGTTGAGGCGGGGCAGGCGTTGGGGGAGTAGGAGGGGGTGGGGGGAGGTGGGAGGAAGAGTTTACCCCAAAGCGCAAAGGCCGCGAAGGGGGGTGAAGGAAGAGCGGCCTTGAGCGGACCTTCGGCGTTTGAGGTGGGGGGTGACTGCCCCAACCGGACCGCTCGGAGATCGGTCCCTGCCTGAAGAGGACCGTTGATGGACCTTTGCCATGATAAGGGGGCATGGCCCGCCCCAGCCGGACCGTTAGGGATTGTAAAGGCCGGGGACATGGGTAACACCTGTACGGGGACATAGGTAACACTTT
>CAXTTX010000296.1:0-7101 GCA_964247045.1 uncultured Verrucomicrobiales bacterium
CCGCGCCGGGAGCGACGACCGCTGGTCCGCTCTCGACCAAATCAAGGACCTCAAGGACCAACTCTAAACTGAACCAAGACCATGGCCGTACCAAAACGCCGCCAATCCAAAAGCCGCCAGAAAATGCGCCGTGGCGCGACCCGGTGGCGTGCCCCGATCTTCAAGAGCTGCCCCGAGTGCGGCAGCAAGGTGCCCTCGCACATCGCCTGCCCGTCCTGCGGGATTTACCGCGGTCGCCAGGTGCTCGAGATCGAGGCTCTCTGAAGCTTTGGCCCCGCAACCCTTTTCATTACCGCCCGGGAGAACCCCGCGGCGGTAATTTTTCGTGGTTGTTTTCGCTCCCTATTTCGCATAATCGCCTATTCAATCCCGCATGAAAGTCGCCCTGGATGCCATGGGCGGGGACCTCGCCCCCGCCGTCAATATCGGAGGAGCCATCGACGCGCTCCGTTACTATCCGAAGCTGCAGCATCTTTATCTGGTCGGCATCAAGGAGGTTCTGGAGGAGGAGTGCCGGAAGCAGGGGCTGGATCTTTCCGACCCGCGGGTGAGCATCGTGCATGCTCCCGAGGTCATCGGCATGGCCGAGCCGGGTGCGAAGACGGTGCGGAGGAAGAAGCTTTCCTCCATCAATGTCGCGATGGAACTGGTGAAGGACGGCAAGGCGGATGCGTTTGTCTCCGCTGGGAACACCGGTGGGGCTGTTGCCGCCGCCACTTTGAAGCTCCGCACGCTGCCGGGGGTGGACCGGGCGGGGATCGCCTCCGCGCTGCCGAATGAATTTGGCATTTGCCACATCCTGGATGCCGGCGCGAATCCGGAAGCCAAGCCGGAGCATCTGGTGGCCTACGCCATCATGGGCACCGCCTTCGCAAGAGGCGTGCTGGGCGTGCAGAACCCCAAGGTGGGCCTGATGTCGAATGGTGAGGAAGACGAGAAGGGCACGACTTTCACCAAGGAAACTTTCAAGCTGCTGAAGCAGACGCCGGGCATCAACTTCGTCGGCAACGTCGAGGGCCGCGATCTTTTCGAGACGGAGCTGGATGTCGTGCTCTGCGACGGCTTCGTCGGCAACGTCATGCTCAAGACCATCGAGGCCACGGCCAAGGCGGTCTCGAAGTGGCTGAAGACGGAGATCAAGGGCAACCCGCTGCGCATCGCGGGCGCGGTGCTCGCCAACGGTGCCTTCAAGGCGCTGAAGGAAAAGAGCAGCTATGAGACCTACGGCGGCAGTCCGCTGCTGGGGGTGAATGGCGTGGTGATCATCGCGCACGGATCGTCCACCGCGCTGGCGGTGAGGAATGCGATCCGGGTGGGGATCGAGACCGTGGAGAACGGGGTGAACCCGCGGATCGAGCAGGCGCTGGCGGCGATCGCGGCAGCGCGTGCGGAAGAGCAGCCGCCGGCGGCGGTGGCTTGATATTGTCATCTTAGTGGCCGGAACTCTCTGAGGCTGCTAGATGTGCCGCATTTGGTATTTTGTCACGATGTATACCGTGGCATGTCTTTAATGGGTTCTTCGGAAACCCCTGCCGAATGTTTTAACGAGGAATCAAAAGCCGTGATTCTTATGGAATCTTTCCACTGGGAGGTTATTTGTCTTTAAAAGAAATGCCTAACTACGATTTTTGCGAGAATCTATCCCCAATTGATTTCGAAATACTTTGTCAAGATCTGCTTGAGGCGGAACTGGGCATCAGATTTGAAAATTTTCGAGAAGGATCGGATGGAGGAATAGATTTGCGACACGCCCCTTCAAATGGGGACGGATCGATTGTGGTTCAATGCAAGAGGATTAATTCGAACAACTTCGCGAAACTCTTGATTACTCTAAAAAATGAAGAGCTTCCTAAATTAAAAAAAATAGATCCCCAACGATATATTGTGGCGACATCAGTCAAGTTGTCTCCAAATCAGGCAGACCAAATAAGATCCGTAATGACGCCATTCATTCATTCGACTGATGATGTTTACGGCAAAGAGAGGCTGAATAGTCTCTTGCGCAAATTTCCCAATATCGAGCGAACTCATACTAAACTATGGATTGGATCCGTTGGAGTGATCGATTCGATATTCAATGCTAGATCTCATTCGATTTCTCGTGATGAAATTCAGAGGTCGGCTGATGCTTCAAAAATCTACGTCAAAAACAAAAGTTTTGATCAAGCTATAAATATTCTAGAAAAGCATAAGGTTTGCATAATTTCAGGGGGACCTGGGATTGGTAAGACAACCTTGGCGAGAATGCTTCTTTTGTATTTTGCTCGTATGAAGTTCGAGGTGGTTAAAATCGAAAGTGATATATCTGAGGTGAGAGATATTTCTTATGATAAGAAGAGATTTTATTACTATGATGATTTTTTAGGGCAAACTTCTTTGGTGGATAAATTGAATAAAAATGAAGACCAAAAAATTATAGAGTTTCTTCAGGTGGTCCAGAAATCCAATTCATCTATCGCGGTATTAACCACGCGCGAATATATTCTTAATCAGGCCAGGATGAATTATGAAAAATTGGACAGAGAAAAATTTAACTATAGAACGTGCATAATAGATTTGTGGAGCTATTCCAGAAAAAACAAGGGACTTATACTTTACAATCATTTGTATTTCTCTGATATACCGAGAGAATATTATTTAAAATTAATAACAGATAGAAAATATATTAATATAGTAGATCATAGAAATTATAACCCAAGATTGATAGAGCATCTTACATCGAAGAATTGGCTAGGTGAAACCTTGCCTGACGATTATGGCCAGCTCTTCATGGACACTCTTGACGACCCTAGCGAACTGTGGGAGCATGTATTTGAAAATCAGTTGAGTATCCAAGCGCAAACCTTGCTGCTCGTTCTGGTCTCCATGCCGACTAGGGTCTTTCTAGATGATCTGAAAAGGACTTTTCAAGCTTGCCACGTCACTGACGCTTCAAAAGCATCTCGACGGGATTTTGAAAAGTCTCTTAAGGAGTTGGAGGGGACTTTTATTGAGAATCAGAAGTCCTCGCCCGGGCACATTGTGCAGTTTTCGAATCCATCGATACGGGATTTTTTACAGAAATTGGTCTTCTCGTCTTTTGACGTATTGCATCAATTGATAGATTCAGCTGTGTTTTTTGAGCAGCTCAGTTGGATGGTTCAAGTGTTTGCTGATACAAAATTAAAAGTGCCAAAGACTGAATTGCGTAGGCATCGGGAAAGAATTGGGCTGAGGATGGTGGAACTTTTTCATGCAGAAAAACAAAGACATGTAATTAATGTCCTGGGACATGATTTTCCTCACGTTAAAAGTGGCTTGGGAAGTAGTCCCATGGAAAGAATTAGCCAGATGACAGTAATCACAGCCGGGATCAAAGCCAATGAAGTCAGAAATTTTATTCTGAAATCCCTCTCCAGCCTTTCGGATGCCATTTTAAACGGAGATTTGGATATCGAGGTGTGCATTCGTCCGCTAAAAGAAATTATTTCTTCGGGCGGCGTCGATAATGATGTGGTTACTGATATATGTAGTAATATTAGGCAGATTGCGATTAAAGATCTTGGATCCTTGGATAGTTTCGAGCTTATTAAGAATATAGACGATCAGATCAATAATATATTTAGCCAGGAAGACATCGAAGAAATTTCAGATAAATATGTAGTGGCAGTTACTGATGCTGTCTCTAATGCAAAATGGGAGTTTGATGATGATCCTGATTCTCTAAGGGAGCTTGCGGGAAAAATGTCTGATCTGGATGACTTTTTCGAGGTTAGCACAATGGGGGAGCAGGATGAATTGACCGATCTTGCGGATGAGATAGAAAAAAAGGCGGAGGACGATGATAGCTGGAAACCTATAAAGCGTGAGCCAATCTCAGAACGCGATCAGGACAGTTGCAGCGATGTCGAACTTGACGACTTATTCCGAACCTTGGGGCAAGTTGACTGATTATTTAGCGTGGTTGAATGGTAACCACCAAAAATTTTATGTATTTATTGGAATATTTTGACGGTGTTTTTGAATGTGAATTGGCCGTCCATCTTCACTTCGATTGCGCTCCAGTTGGGTTGGCGGGTTTTGCAAATGGATTGGCGCGTTCCGCAAGTGACAGCGGGGAATTGGGAGCTAGTGTGCTTGCATGACCGCTACCCCTGTAAAAGCGTATGGCACACAATCCGCCACGTCCGCCGTTGCTCCGCTCGATATCAGCCGCCGGGAGCCGGGGGCGTCGGATGTGGAGATGGAAATCCTCTACTGCGGTGTCTGCCACTCGGACCTGCACCAGGCCCGCAACGAGTGGAAGAACACGATTTATCCCTGCGTGCCGGGCCACGAGATCGTGGGCCGCGTGACGCGCGTCGGTTCCGGAGTGACGAAGTTCAAGGTGGGCGACACCACGGCCGTGGGCTGCATGGTGGATTCCTGCCGGAGCTGTGAAAGTTGCAAGGGTGGGCACGAGCAATACTGCCTCACGTTTCCGACCTTTACCTACAATAGCGCGGACAAGCACCTGGGCGGGCACACTTTTGGCGGCTACTCCACCGGCATCGTCGTGGACGAAGCCTTCGTGCTGCGGGTGCCGGAGGGGCTGGACCTCGCCGCCACTGCCCCGCTGCTGTGCGCGGGTATCACGACCTATTCGCCGCTCCGCCACTGGAAGGTGGGACCGGGGCAAAAGGTGGGCATTGTGGGACTGGGTGGCTTGGGACACATGGGGGTGAAATTCGCCCGCGCGTTCGGCGCGCATGTCGTGCTGTTCACCACTTCCCCGGGCAAGGTGGAGGACGGCTTGCGGCTGGGTGCGCATGAGGTGGTGGTGTCCACTGATCCCGGTGCGATGGATAAGCACCGGAGCAGTTTTGATTTCATCCTGGATGCGGTTTCGGCGAAGCACGACATCAATGCCTATCTGAGCCTGTTGAAACTCGATGGCACGCTGACGCTGGTGGGTGCGCCGGAGGAGCCGCTGCCGGTGGAGGCGTTCAACCTGCTGCTGCCGCGCCGCAATTTCGCGGGGTCTGCCATCGGTGGCATTGCCGAGACCCAGGAGATGCTGGATTTCTGCGCCGAGCACGGAATCGTTTCCGACGTCGAGATGATCCCGATGGACCGGATCAACGAGGCGTGGGAGCGCCTGCTCAAGCAGGACGTGCGCTATCGCTTCGTGATCGACATGGCTTCCCTCAAGTAAACGATGAACGACCGGTTCCACATATCGAGCCTGTTGCCCGGGCGGCTGGAGGAACATGGCCTGGCCCTGCCCGCGCTGCTCCGGCTGGCGGGATTACCGCCGGGCTTTTTCCAGCAGGAGAAGATCCATGCGACCACCGCGGAGTTGTTTTCCCTGTGGCGTGCGATTGGCGAACTGAGTGGTGATCCGGCCCTCGGCCTGAAGCTCGGCGCCGAACCGCGGGTGGAGCGCTTCCATCCCGCGGCGGTGGCGGCGGTTTGCAGCCGTTCCTACCGGGACGCGCTGCAACGCATGTCGCGCTACAAGCAGCTCACCTGTCCGGAGGAGATCCGTATCAGCACGGGCGATGGCGAGGCGACGGTGGAGTTTTTCTATCAGGAGGCGCTGGAGGAGGAGCCGGGCGTGCTGGTGGACATGGCGATGGCGTGGATCCTATCCGTGGCGCGCCGCGGGAGCGGAGGGCAGATCCTGCCGCTGAGGCTGGAGCTCGCGCGTGCCGCGAGGGAGCGGGAAATGCTGGAGACGCATTTCGGCTGCCGGGTGAAATTCAAGGCGGGTCGCAACGCGCTGGTCTTCCGCGAGGCGGATCTGGACCGTCCCTTCGTGACGCACAATGAGGAACTGCTGGTGGCGATCGGCGCGCAGCTTGAAAACGAGATCCGCTCGCGGAACAGCTCCGCCAACGTGGGGGACCAGGTGAAGCGCAGCCTGCGGCGCTCGCTCGCCGGAAGACGGCCCACCCTGCAGGACATCGCGAGGGAACTGGGAACGAGCACCCGAACGCTGCAGCGCAGGCTGGGCGATGCGGCGGTGACTTTCCAACAGCTTCTGGAGGACACGCGCAGGGAGCTCGCGTGTCATTATCTCAGCCAGAGTTCAGTGGAGTTGAACGGCGTGGCGTTTTTGTTAGGGTACGAGGATGCTACCTCGTTCTTCCGCGCCTTCCAGTCCTGGGAGGGGACCTCTCCCGGCGAATGGCGCTCGCGCAGCCATCGCGACGGGCTGAGGGCGGCGCGGCTTTACTGAATCCTGTTTTGTTAGACCGAGACCGGCGGCCCGCGATTGGCGTGTTTTGCAAGGGGATTGGCGCGTGGTGCCAATGACAAGAGGGCCCGCGTGGCGCATGGTATGGGCATGAATCTCCCGCCGGTTGCCCCGCCAGCCGTGGTTCCGGCGGAAAGATGCCAAGCGAATCCCAACCCAACCGTTTCCGTGTCGCCCTCATTCCTCATGCCCCTTTCCATGGCCTGCCGGACCTTCGCCAAGGCCTGCGGCCCTATTTCCAACAATCATTCCTCGCGTGCAATGAACACCGGCATCTTGCGTGTCGATCCCTTGTTCGAAACCGGCGCGCCCTCTCCGACGCGGGCCTGCATGGTCACCTTCGGCCCGGGTGCTCGCACCGGCTGGCAATCCCACCCGCTTTGCCGGACGCTCATCGTGTTGGCCGGCCACGGGCGGGTACGGCGGTCGGGCGGTCCCGTCGAACACGTTTCCAGCGGCGACATCATCCATTTTTCCCCGGGGGAAAAGCACTGGCATGGCGGGACATCCGAAGGTGGGGCGACCCACATCACCATCACCCGGCTGCCGGAAGAACCGGGTGATGAAGCCTGACCCGGATATCCATATCCAACCTCCCTATCCAACTCTAACAAAATCAAGCAATCCAACCACATCATGAAAACACGCAAGCTCGGAAACAGCAATCTGGAAGTCTCCGCCATCGGCCTCGGCTGCATGGGGATGAGTTTTTCCTACGGACCGCCCAAGGACCTGAATGAAATGACGGCCTTGCTCGGGGCGGCGGTGGAACGCGGTGTCACGTTTTTCGACACCGCGGAGGTCTACGGTCCTTATCTCAACGAGGAGCTGGTGGGCGAGGCCCTGGCCCAGTTCCGCGACCAGGTGGTGATCGCGACGAAATT
>CAXTTX010000297.1:0-7097 GCA_964247045.1 uncultured Verrucomicrobiales bacterium
GATCACGGCAAAGCAGGTCCTCATCCGGAATGCCACCAAGATCCTTTCCGCGATCCCCTGTTACCTGGGCTTCTTCTGGGCCATCTTCACCCACGGCAACCGCGCCTGGCACGACTCACTTTCCGGCACAGCCGTCACCGACCGGTGATCCGGAGGGGTGCACCGGCGAAAACAAGGCGCCCGGCCTTTCGACCGGACGCCGGGATATGCTAGGGAGAATATTTGACCACCTTGGGATTCAGGAAAAATCCGATGGGCTTCTCAGCAATGGAAAGCTAAGCAAAAATTGATAATCAGCATATTACGTGATGGTGTATCAGGAGTTTTCCTAGGCATCTAGTCCACGCGAGGTCCGGTTGCCGATCTCACCGGACCAAGTAAAATGCCAGACCGGCTGGCGGGTCAGGGGCTTCGGCTTTCCTCCCACCCGCATTCGTGAACGTCCGGAATTGGGCCTAGTTGTCCGGATTTGAGCCCCAATTGATATTCCGCTTTGCCTGAATTTCAGGCACTCTTTCGGTCGATCCAAGGAATTGCTCAGGAGCCACCGGGATGGAGTTCCTGACAATCCCCGGATCAAAGCCCGTTCCGTATTGGCCTTGGCCCGCTTCTGCGGGAGGTCACCGCGCAGCGACGCTTTGGTTTTTTCTCACCCCTTGCCCTTACCATCCCAGCCATGCAACCCGCCACCAAGCCCCGATCATTCACCGGAGACAAAACCGCGTCGATGATCCGAATGGAAGAAGAGGCGAAGATGGTCGTGGACGAGGCGAATGCGGTGGCCGCCGCACGTGCCGCGGCGAAAGAGCGGGCAAAGATCGATGAGGAACTCCATGCCGCCAAGGCAAAGGCCCGCATCGGGGCCATGGCCCAGGCACGGGCGGAGGAAGAAGCCCGCATCCAGGCCGCCGGCGCGGAAGAGTGGTACTATCTCAAGGGTGGCGAACAATTGGGACCCGTCAGTTTGTTGGAGATGCGGCGCGTCGTCGCAGACATCGACACCAGCCACCTCATCAAGTCCGTGTGGACGGAAGGCATGGAAAAATGGAAGCCCGTCTACGACGTGCGCATCCTTTGCCAGCCCACGCCGGAGGACGAAGCGATGGATGCATCCGCGGCGGTCATGGAACCCGTCCCGGAGATTGAGGAAATTTCGCCGGAAGTCCTCGCCGCCCGAGCCGCCGAGGCGGAAAGGGTCGCCGCAGCCGCGAGAGCCGAGGAAGCCTTGAGAGCGCAGGACGCCCGTGATGCCAGAAGGGCCGCCGACGAACGCGCGATCATGCTGGCGGAAAAGGAAGCCAGGCTACAGGCGAAAACGGCCAAGGAAAGCAAAGCCAAGGCGACTGCCGACACCAAAGACGCTTCCGATATCAAGGACGCTGCCCATACCAAGGCAGCGGAAGAGGAGAAGCTCCGCGCCGCAGCGGAAGCCAAGGCCGCTGAAGAAGCGAAATTCAAACTCGCTGCCGAAGCCAGGGCCACCGAAGAAGCAAAACTAAAACACGCCGCGGAGACCAAGGCCGCGGAAGAAGCCAAATTCAGAATTGCCGCTGAAGCAAAGCTCATCGAGGAAGTCCGCCTGCGTTCCGTGGCGGAAGCGAAAGCCACTGAGGAGGCACGGACCGCGGCAGCCATTGCCGCGAAGAACAAGGCGGAAGAGATGGTCCGCACGCAGGCCGAGGCAGCTGCGAAACTGAAGGCGGAAGCCGAGGCGAAAGTCGCCGAGGAAACCAACCGCCGCACCCTTGCCGAAGCGAAGGCTGCCGAGGAAGCGAATCTCCGCGCCGCTGCGGAAGCCAAGGCGGCGAAAGAATCCAAACTCCGGGCCGCCGCCGAAGCCAAGGTGGTTGAAGAAGCCCGCGCCGCCGCTGAAGCAGCCGCCAAGCTGATGGCCGAGAAGCAAGCCCACCTCCAGGCCGAGGCCGAGGCGAGGCTCAGGGCCGCTCACGAAGCGATTGCTGCCGCCGAGGCAAAGGCCGCTGAACAAGCCGCATTCCGCGCCGCCGCGGAAGCCAAGGTCATCGAGGAATCCAAACGGCGTGAAGCCGCCGAGGCGAAGGCCGCGGAAAGAACCCTCGCTGCCCGGACCGCCGCCGATCACAAGGACAGGAGCCAGGCGCAGCAGGACGCCAAGGCCATCCTCCAAACAGAAGCCAAACTGAGGGCCGCGGAAGAAGCCTTGCGCGCATCAGAAGCCAAGGTCGCGGAAGAAGCCCGCCTCCGCGCGTTGTCGGAAGCCAAGGTGGCCGAGGAAGCCCACCTCCGGGCTCTTTCCGAAGCCAAAGCCGCTGAGGAAGCAAATTTGAAGGCAGCCGTCCAAGCCAAGGCCGAGGAAGACTTGAGGGCCGCCCTGGCCATGGCGGAGAAGGGCAAGGAAGAGGAAGCTGAAAAGGCGAGGAACTCGGCGAAAGCAACCCTCAAGGCAGCGAAGGAGGCCATCGCCGCCGCCCAGGCGACGGCCGCTCAGGAAGCCAGTCTTCGTGCCGCCGCCGAGGAAAAAGCCCGCGAGGAAGCGAGCCTCCGTGCCGCGGCCGAAGAACGGGCGCAAGCCGAAGCCCGTACCGCTCTCGCCGCCGCCGCGAAACTCAGGGCAGAGGAAAAATCACTCGCCGCCAGCGTCCAGGCACATGTGGAAGCCGAGACGAAGGCGAAGCTCGAAGCGGAGGCAAAGCTCAAGGTCGTGGAAGAAGCCATGGTCGCCGCGGAGGCCAAGGCAGCGGAAGCGGCCAGCCTCAGGGAAGGGGCGGAAGCCAAGGCCGCCGAGGAAGCCAGCCTCAGGGCAACCATGGCCGCCCGATCCGAGGCCGATACCCGGGCCACCCTCGTCGCCGCAGCCATCGCGGACAAGGAAAAGGAAACGAAGTCCAAGGCTGAAACCGATACCCGGCTCAAGGCCGCCGAGGAAGCACGGATCGTCGCCGAAACCAAAGCCGCGGAAGAAGCGAATCTTCGCGCCGCCGCCGAGGCAAAGGCTGCCGAAGAACTTGAACTCCGCATGGCCGCCGAAGCGCGCGCGGCGGCAGAGACACGAATCCAACTTGAAACCAGCGAACACCGGAAAGCGGACGCCACCGCGAAAGCCAGGGCCGAGACCCAGGCGCGCCTGAAGACCGCCGAGGCCCTCGCCTCTGAAAAAGCCCGCGCCCAAGCCGAGGCCAAGGCCGCCGAATCGGCGAAAATGCGCGAGGCCGCCGAGATGAAGGCAGTGAAGGAAGCCAAGCTCCGGGCCGCCGCCGAGGCAAAGGCCGTCAAAGAAACGAAGATCGCCGCCAAGGCGAAAGCCCGCGCGGAAAACCTCGCGAAGGAAAAGCGCGACGCCGAGATCGAGGTGGCGAAGAAAGCCCGCGAAACCGCTCCCGGTGGCAAGTGCGTTTGGTTCTACACCCGCGAGGGTGATCGCCTCGGTCCCGTGACCTTCGAAATCTTGAGGAAGATGGCTGCGGAATCCACGCTGGATCCCCGCCTGGACATGGTTTGGAAGGATGGCCTGGAAGAGTGGAAGCCCGCCGGCCAGGTAGACGGTCTGTTCGAACGCCGCAGTGTCGCCGCCGAAACGCAAGATGCCGCTTCCCCGCGGGCGAAGACTTCGCGCCTGAAGCCGGCCAAGCAGCCAGCGCGGCAATTGGCGGGTATGACCCAGAACTGGCCGGGGGCCCGCCGCAGCAGCCTGCTCAGCCTCGTGTTCCCCTTTGTCTGGCACTTCGCGCTCGGCGCTGCCAACCCCTACCTTGCCAAACAATTCGGAGACGTCCTGGTTTCCAAGATCCTGCCCGTGGCCACCTGGGTTCCGTTCCTCTGCCTCATCTACTTCTCCATGAACCGTCTGGCCAATCTGGGAATGAGCCGCCTGTGGTTCCTCGCCCTGTTCGCCCCATTCCTGAACCTCTGGGTCGGCTACCGCGTGTTCGCCTGCCCCGCCGGCTATTCTCATCATAAGAAGATGGATGCGACCGGGATCGTCATCGCTGCGGTCTACTGGGTGGTGATGGCCGCGATGGTGCTCGCCCTCGCGACCTTCGCCGCTTGGTTCTGCGGCGTCATCGACAGCCCCTTGCTCCAGCAACAGTTCAAGTCTTTGTTGAGCGGCAAGTAAGTGCCCGGGTTTCCCCGTGGATCACGGCATCACCACAAACGGATTTGCCTTGGGTCACGGGGCACACGGCCGCTAGGGTCATGCCCGCCTGATGTCCGCCCTAGATCTTCCCATCCGTGCCGCCCGTGAAATCGCCATCGCGCATGGCGTGACACCGGACCGGGTGGAGATTCTCCAGAACGGCCACACGCTCGTCTTGCGCCTCACGGATACGCTCGTCGCCCGCGTGGTCAATGATCGCGGTGGACCACGGCAGGGAACGGAATGGTTCAAACGCGAGATCGCCGTCGCGGAATACCTCGCGCTCCACGACGCGCCGGTGATCCCCGTGCATCCGGACATCGCGCCGGGACCGCACGAGCACCTCGGTTATCCCGTGAACTTCTGGCAATTCGTCGAAGCCATCGATGAGAATCCCGGGCCGGCTGCCATCGGGAGCACCTTGCATGAATGCCATGCGGTGTTAGAAAAGTTCACCGGCGATCTGCCGGCGCTTGCCATCCTCGATGAAAGCCTTCTCCTGCTGGACACCCTCCGCAAGAAAGAGCTTTTCACACCGGACATCCTCCGCCTGCTCCACGACCGGCTGACATCGTCGCGCGACGCGCTGCGGGTATTCCCCTTCCAGCCCCTGCATGGAGATGCCCACCCGGGCAACCTCATGAACACCACCCGCGGTTTGCTGTGGACCGATTGGGAAGACACCTTCCTCGGGCCCTTGGAGTGGGACCTCGCTTCGGTCATCTGGAACGCCCGCCTGCTTGAAGAAGACCACGCCACCGCCGACGGCGTGCTGAACGCGTATCGCGAAGCCGGAGGAACCTTCGATGCCGGTGCCCTGCACTGGAGCCTGATCGCCCGCGCGGCAGTGATGAGCGCGTGGTATCCCATCCTTTATCCGGAGGCCTCGCCGGAACGTCTTGAAAAACTGCGCCGCCGCCTGGATTGGCTCAAGGCCGGGAACGGCGGCTAGCCAGGCTCAAGGAACCGGCGCATCCACAGTGCCTACCTTGCGCTGCCCGTCTTGGGCAGTAGCAATCGCCGCGATTGAGTCGGGTTTGGAAGTCTCCGCGGAAGCAATTTCCACCGGGGCATCGACCCTCGGTCTCACGAGCACCGGAGCGCCACGCTTGGTCTTGTCACGCGCGGCATCGCTTTCTTGGCTCAATCCCGCCAAGCGCCGTTCGTTTTCCTCCCTGCCCCGCTTTTCGACAACAGTTCCCGCAAAATTGATCCCGGCCCATGCGATGACAGCAAGGGTGAGGACAATCAGCGGTGATTTCAGTTCGGCATTCATTCCTGTTTATTCTGCGGTGCCTTTTGGCGAACCTCTGGGACACCTACTTATACAATAACACGGACTGCGGTTTATCAAGTCGTTTATAAACTGAAAATCACTGCAAATCGCACTGCCGCCGTTAATTCGGCAAAATGCACGAAGCCCGCTCCCACGGACCCTCAAAGAAGCTCCCCAGCGATCCCCATCCACTCATCCGCAAGGGACAGGGAATCGTCAGGCACCGGTTTCCCCGCCCGCGCATACCAATAGGCGGCGTTTGAGAAATCCCCTTCCTCGCGATGAAGATAAGCATGGATCCATGAACCTGCCATCCCTTGGACATCTTGGCAGAGATCATGGGCCACATCCCATCGGCCTGCCTTGGCGAGCCACAAGGCTCGTCCCGCCATCGACAGTCCGGCGGGTGGCGCACCATCTTCAGCAGCGGATTTCGAGAGTTCCTCCGGGGTCACGCCGGTGATTTTCCACACGTCGTTGAGGGTCGTAAAGCACGGAAAGAAGCGACCCTCCCCGGCTTCGAAATCGGCCGAAGTAATCTCATACCGCGATATCCCCCTGCCTCCCACCTTCATCGATTGACTTGCCGGTGACGGCAGCCGTTAGGATTTTCGCCATGGTGACCAGCTTGCCGTTTTCCGTGTCCCAATAGTGGGACACCGTCGGTGTGACGCAAATCAGGGTGAGATTCGGATCCTCCTTGCCTTTCGGAAACCATGCCTCAACGGCGTGGGTCCAGAGTTCGTCGATCTTGCGGCGCTCGCGGGTGATCGTGGCATTGCCCGACACCACGAGATACTCGATCTTCGAGGGGTTGGCGAAAGAGAGCTGCACCCGGTGGTCCCCCGTGAGTTGCTCGTTGTGCGAGCTGTCCGCCCCGCTGAAAAACCAGAGGTTTCCGAGTTCATCCACCTCCTGCACCTGCATGGGACAGACATGGGAGGGAATCTTCGCGAGGCCGGTGCCGAACAAGCAGGTTGGCGTGTTCTCCACCAATGCCTTCAGCTTGTCCACAGCCTCGTCGCCTTCCAAATTTTGCGTTGTGCTCATGACAGGCAAGGTCACGGCGGCGGGCGCGAGGTCAAATTGAATTTGGCACCCCCCTGCGGCGTTGCGATTTCCCATTGTCAGGCAATTCGCATGCCTCCCTAGTGAATTAGTGAATGCATCAACGCTTTTCAGACGTTTTGCCGGGTTCCTGTCACTGGCACATTCCCTGCAAACGGAAGTATTGTCATGAAAGCCACCATCTACCTCATCGGAACCTTGATTGTCCTTGCCGGAGTTCTCTATGGCGCCTCTGTCGCCGGAGTATCTCAAACTTGGTTGACCGTCATCGGACTCATCATCGGCGGCTTCGGTCTTATGGGAGCAGCGCGATCCGCATCCGGAACCACCAAAGCCGTTGAAACAACCAGCGGCGGTGGGGCACTCCCGCGGACCAAACAGACGACTGTTTCTTCGGACACTTGAATCAAACCGGCGGCCACTCTTGTCCGACTGCCAGTCCAATACCTGGTTCCCGCCACCGAAACCAGTACCAGCCGTTATAATTTGAACATGAGTCTCTCGGCTGATAGGATCGCCGCAACGCCATGAGTGGGATTATCGACAACGTTCAACGAAATCGCTTCGAACTGACAATAGAAGGCAGGCTCGCCTTCGCCGAATATCAGGTCCGCGATGGCGTGATGGTGCTTCCCCATG
>CAXTTX010000298.1:0-3753 GCA_964247045.1 uncultured Verrucomicrobiales bacterium
TTGCGGCTTCGCCGAAGGAACAGGAGTTCGCGATCGCTCACCGGGGCTTTCAGTTTTCAGTAAGAGGGGGAGTAGCCACAAGGCGCAAAGGTCGCGAAGGGGGCGCGAAGGAAGAAGGTTGGGAGGACGTGGGGGGCGATAGGGCGGATGGAGAAATAAAACGTTGTTAGAGGAGGCGGGGGTCATGGGGCATATTGCATGGCCATGGGGGGTGAGGGTGTGCAGATGAGAGGAAAGGGTGAAAAGAGGCGGGTTGGGGAAGTGTTCTTTAAAGTGCTGGTTTTAAGGCGTTTGTGTCAATGAGTCCGGTTTGGAACGGGGTCTGCGAATGAGGGGTGGGTTGTTCCCCTCAAGAGAGGAACACCCCGAGACAATCGACAAACCCGCAATCTAACAAACTGATATCCATGAACAAACTGCTGCTACCCATTCTCACGGCCACCTTGCTTCCATTCGCTTCAGCACAGGCGGCTCCGGGCAAAACCTATGGCGGCTTCGCGCCGAAAACCCGCTTCATCCTGGTGGTGGTGGAGCGTGAATCGATCCAGACGAAAGGAACGACGACGAAGCAAAACGCAAGGGTGCCGGAGGGGACCCCCGATTATGCCATCGGCGATAACGTGAAGTTCAAGATCGGGAAGAAGGGCGCGTTGCAACTCGACGAGGAGCGCATCCAATTCCAAGAAGGAACGGAAACAGTGAATTATTATTCGAACGCTGCCGCCGCCGCAGGCCAGAAGGGCGATGAGGCGACGGTGCGCAAGAGCGCGAAGGGCGAAGCGAAAAAAGCCAAGGTGATTTTCTACACCTACAAGATGGATGGCTTGGAGCTTGTCACGAACCGGGTGACGTACTCGTTCGCGAAGTAAGGGCTGGAACATTTCAGAAGATTTAGGGGAGGGAGGGTCGAGAGGCCCTCTCTTTTCGTGTTTATGTCGATAAGGGCGGAGGGGAAAGAGAAAGCCAGGTTGTTTATTAGACCGGTTTTTGGGAGGAGCCTATCACGGAAGGAGCGCCTTGTGCCGTGCGGTGTTAGACCCGGGGCGTTGCCCCGGGCTTTCGTGGGGTCGCCCCGTTGGGGCTGAAGAGGACCGCGGTGGGGTTATTCGCGGAAGCCATCGAGCTCGGCGCCGCGTCCATGAAGGGAGTGCGCCACGACGGGGCCAGGAGTGGCCCTGCTCCGGCCGCCGCGGGAGCGGCGGGGGCAACTGACACGGGGCTCACGCTGCCTGCCAGCGGCGGGCGATTTGCTCGAGTTCGGTGGAGGATTGAGGAGTGCCGGACCGGCCGAAGTGGATGTCCTCCAAGGCGGTGATCTCTTTCTCAATCGCATCTATCAGCACGGGAGAATTACCCTCGCGCTGTTGGAGGCGGCGGAGGTAGCCGATGAGGTTGACGGCGTTGATCCGCTCGGGAATCGGCAGGGCGGCCGGGCCCGAGGGTTCGTCGCCTTTCCGGCGCTTGGCGACTGCGGCACCGCCGATGATGACGACGAGGAGGCCGGCGAGGCCGCCACCGATGAGCCAGGGGTTGGTGCCGACGACGGTGTTCCCCAGCGGGAGCGTTTCACCGACGGGCACGAGGTCCACATCCACATAGCGCTGGCGGAGGAGACCATCTTCCTTCGCAAGTTCCTGCTTCACGGCGGGGAAACTGAAGTTCGCGGGCATGATACCAGAGGTTGGCTTCAACTCGACGCGCCACTCGTGTTCGGAAATGGCTGATAGATCCTCGGAGACGCCGTCCAATTCCGTGACGCGCAGGCCGCGGTCCTCAACGGCACCGGTTTCGAAGCCCGCGACGTTTTTCACCAACAACTGGTCCAGCGTCGGCACGATGCCGTGGGCGGTGGCCTTCACTTCCAGGAAGAGGGCCTTCTTCTCCTTCAGGCTGCGCTCGTCGAGCGTCTGGGTGACTTTCAGGTCATGGAAGGGGCGCGGCTCGGCGTGGTTGGAATCGATGGGCAACTCCGCCGAAGTGATGGGGAGGACGACATAGCCGGAGGTATCGGTGAAATCGAGGTCCATCTTGAGGGGCGGGATCTTGTCGATCTGCGGGCCCTTCGGCTTGAGAAGGAGATAGGCGTAAGGAGTCATGCGCCAGCCGTGTTCGGGGTCGGTGATGGACTCCACCTTGTCCGAGTGGAAGGTGATGGAAACGATCTCGAAGTGTTCCTCCAGGGCCGCGCGGGTCGCCTTCTCGAACTTGTCGCGGTAGTCTTCCGGCGGACGGCCGTAGTTGAAGCCATACATCGAGTTGGTCTGGTTCTGGAGATACTTCTGGAAACCACCGGACTCGCGCTCGATCTCGCGGGTGTGGCGGAGATTCACCTTCAGGCCGAAGGGGGAGGCAGAGCCCACGCGGTCCGGGCCGTCCACCGCCACGTCGAGCTGGATTTCCGTGTTCAGGTCCCGGTAGTAGGCGAGGACCTCGGCGGCATCCTTCAATGCCTCGTGTTCACCGGCGGTGGCGATGACGCCTTCCAGATAGCGGAGCTTGAGATCCGGGGCGACGTTCGCGAGGCGCGTGTTCAGCACGGTGGCGAAGGCTTTCAGGTGACGCTCGCGGGCACCGGCGGGAATAGTCGCGAGGGCGGCCTTGATCTTCGGGTATTCCGCGGGCGTGGCGACGTGATGGCTCTTCAGGGCTTCCAGCGTGGGCGAGCCGAGCGCGGCATAGAACCAGGTTTCGAAGACGGAGCTGGTTTCCTTCGCCGGGTCGTCCAAGGGGAGCGTGGCGATGTAGTTCCCGGCCGCGTCCGCGAGACCGTCCAGCGACGTGCGCTTGATCGCCGCATGCTGGCTGTCCGGGGCGAGGGTGGACTTGTAGTTGCTTTCCTCGAAACGGAGCGCGGCGAGTTGCTCCATGAGGCGCCATGATTCCGGCGGGTTCTTTGGCAAAGCGCGCTGGATGATGCCGATGGCGGCCCGGTAGCCGAAGAGGATCTGCTCCTGGAGTTCCTTGTCCTTGCGTTTCGTCTGATAGGTCTGCTGCAGCTTCGGGTTCGGCCAGAGACCGGCCAGATTGATCCGCATGCGCGAAACGAGCGAGGCGATGACCGGCGTATCCAGCGCGTCGGTCTTGCCGAAGACCGACTCGATGGCCTCCACGCGCCAGACTTCCGCCTTGCTGTGGCAGGAAATGAAAGCGTCCGCGAGTTCCGTCTCGAAAGTCTCGCCCAGGTCGAGCCCGTGGATGCCTTTCACCAGCGTGGCGAGTTCCACGAGATTGCGCTCCTGCTTTGACCGGGTGAGGGGGATGGAGCCGGCCTGGTTGTTGAAACCATAGAAATACATGTAACGGGAGCGGTAGTCCTGCTCCTCGTTCGGGTTGTGGTTTTGCGACCACACGCGGATCATCTCGCGGACGAGGGCTTTCGCTTCTTCCCGATCCGCGGAAGCCAGGGCCTTGATGAGTGGCAGCGCGTTGTTTTCCTCCTTCACTTTCAGCAGCAGGCGGGCGGAGGCCAGCAGATTCTCATTGCGCGTGGCCGGTTCAATGGCAGCGAGCCAGGCATCATCGGGACGCACCTCCAGCAGCAGCCCCGCGCCGATGGGGCGGGTGCCGGGTCCTTGGAAGCCGGTGCCGGCGCGCCTGAAGAACATGTTTCCCCACTCGTCGAACTGCGGCGTCATGCTGCGGGAATTGCTCTGGTCCTTCTCGCGGGTCACGTCCGCCTCGTGGTTCCACTGGCGGGCAAACAGCGTGAAGACTCCCGACCACGCCGCGGGATCCACGCCTTGGGTGGAAAGC
>CAXTTX010000298.1:3763-7085 GCA_964247045.1 uncultured Verrucomicrobiales bacterium
TGCAGCTTGAGTTGGCCGAAGCGGAAATTCTCATCCGGATTTTCCTGGCTCTGCGCGGTCATGGTGCCGAGCGAACCGAGCAGCTCCAGGCCCTCGCCCTTGGGATCACGGAAGGTTTTTTCCAGCCATGCCTTGCCGGTGTCGTCGCCGAGGCGGGGAATGAGCGTCAGCGCGCGGAGCAGCGCTTCCGCCCGGGTTTCCGGCGGAGCCTTGGTGTCGGTTAGGAAAGAGGTGGAGAGATCCCAAGCCAGCGGCAGCGCGTCCTTGCCGGCCGCCTTCTTGTCCAGCTCCTCGAGCATCACCTGATAGCGGGCGATGAGGTTCATGCCGGCGTAGTCCTTCTTCTCGCGGACTTCCTTCGCGTCCGGCAGGAAAGGGCCGGCGTCCTTGACGAAGCCCGCTTCCAGCAGCAACTCGCCCGCGCGGGTGCGGTTGTCCGCGGCCTGCCCACCGAAGTGGGGAATCCCGTTGGCGAGCGAGTCGAAGAAAGCCTCCGGCGGCCTGGGATCGCGGGTGATGAGTTTCGCCAGAATCGCGATCTGTTTCTTCTCCGGAGGGACGGGTGATGCGGCGGCGAGGCCGAGCACGTCCGAGGGAGTCATGAACTGGGGCTGGGAGTGGGGCTGCGAGCCTTTTGCCATCATCTCCGGCGTGGGAGCCACCTGCGAGGGTGCGGCCAGACGGCTGAGGACGAGTTCATAGATCCCGCCGGAGCTTTCCTTCGGCTGGGCTTGCAGGAAGGCCCGGACCTTGTCCCAGCGGCCGAGCACCACGTCGCGGCGGAAGACGGTGGCGTCCTTGCGGAATTGCTCCAACTCCTTTTGTTGCTTCGCCACCTTCTCCGCCTCTTCCTTGGACGGCGCGTCCGGATTCTTCGGGGTTTCGGCCGGAGGCGCGGACGCCTGACCGCCCTCAGGTGACGGTCCGCCCGCCGGTGGTTGACCGCCTGGCGGTGCTTGTCCGGCGGGTTGCTCCGCCGGTGGGCGGGCTTCTTCAAGACGGGTCGCAAGGATGCCGGCGGTGCTGCGGTCAAATGGCAGTTCCTGCAGGATGGCCATCTTCTGCTGGTTGATATCGGGGGCCTGGCGTTTCTTGCTCTCCTCGATGAGCTGGCGCAGCCGGTCGAAATTCACCTCGCCGTTCGGACCGGCGACGGGTTGGTTGCCAGCACCGGGTTTGCCACCCGGATTGACGATTCCTCCCGCAGGCATGGTCATGCCGGACGGATTGATGATCACGATGTCTTCCTCCGGCGGTTGGGCCGTGACGGATAGAGTGGACGCGGCAAGAAACAGCAGGGACCTGCGGGTGTACATCGGCAAGCGGATTTCAGGGGTGGCCGGGAACCGGGAGCGAGATCGTTTGCCGGGAGATCAGGAACCTTCGCCGTCCAGCGGGGCACCCGCGCCTGCGCCGCGGGCATCCTTCGGCTTTTGGCCGGATTTGGAAACCGGCGAGGGATTGTTGCACTTGCCGGAGCAGCAACCGCTGCATTGCTTGGGGATGGCCTTGCCGTAAAGTTCCTCCGGCTCCATGCGCGCGAGGCGGATGGAAGACTCCAGGTCATCCGCATGGCTCTTTGCGGCGGCCGGGTCACCGGCTTCGGTGGCACGCTGGACGAGCAGCTTCTGCTCCTGGCGCGCGGCCTCGATCTCCGGTTCCCAGACGGTATCCGGCAGGCCTTCCAGCTTCATCAGATAGGTCATGTAAAAGCGGGAACCCGCCAGCGCGGAAAGCGTTTCGTCACGCAGTCCACCGGCGGGGTCTTGCCCGATCTCGGAGGAAAGCGCCTCAAGGTCGGTGCGGGCCTGGGGGAGCTCGCCGTTTTGCATGCGAGCCTTGGCGATTTCCAGGCGGATGCGGCGGGCGTCCGCCATGCGGTCCTTCGGCAGCTTGGAGAGGCTGGCTTCGAGGGCATCAATCGTCCCGGCGAAATCCCCGGACTGGCTTTTTGCCTCCGCCTGTTTGAGGACGGTGGCGGTCGCGTCGAGGGCGACGCCCTCCTGGCCGGGACCATAGTGATAGGCGAGCAGGCCGAGGGGCACGAGGCACCAAATGGTAAGGAGGAGCACTTTCATGGCATTCAATTCAATTAAGTCGTAGCGTGGCTGTTTTTGCCTGTGAAGGGAAGGTTCGATTTGCGGAGCGGGCCGGGATTCCACGTGGATCCCGCGAAATGAAGGAGCAATGGCAGCAAGGAAAGTGTCGCGGCGCCGAGGACGACGGCGGAAATGGCCAGCTCGCGCAGCCCGGCGACACGTCCCTTCTTCGCGGAGGCCAAGGTGCCGAGGCGGTTGAGCATGGCGGTGGGAACGAGTTTCATGTTCCCGTCGTGATACTCGCCACCGAGCCGCACCGCGATCTGCCGGAGGGTCGAGCCATCTTGCCGCGAGTGGTGGCCGTCGATGAAAGAGCCCTTCACGGGATCTCCCACGCCGGCGACGAGGACGCCGCTGATGGAGGGAGGCATCTTCGGCATGCCGGTGGCGGGGACCGAGTCACCATCGCTGATCACGACGAGGGTGGCGGATTGGCGGGGCCAGGGGGCGGCGATTTTCGCGGCTTCGGCGAGGCCGTCCAGCAGCTTGGTTTTGCCGGAGGGGAAGGCCTGATGCATCGGGAGATCGTCCATCAGGTTGTGGAGGATCTCCAGGTCGCGGGTTTCGAGGACGACGGGTTTCGCGCCGTTGTAAACCGCGACGACGGAGATGTGCAGCTTGTCGCTGGCGGAGCGGGCAAGGATGGAATCGACCACGGCGCGGGCGCGGGCCATGCGGCTTTCCTTGCCGCTGGCGCCGGCATCGCGGAGGCGCATGCTGGGAGAAACATCGAGCAGGAGGAGCAGGTGCTGGCGGTCCTTTGCCGCCACTTCCTTCACCACGGCGCGGTGGGCGGCGGGAGGGAGCAGGTATAACATCGCGAGTCCCCAGACCATGGCGGCCAGGCCGAAGATGCGCAGCAAGGGCGCGAGCCTGCCGGGCGGAGCGGCTTTTCCGTGCGGACCGAAAGCGAGCGTGGCCACGCTGCGGATGCGGCGGAGGTGCAAGGCCTCCGCTCCCGTGGCGAGCACGAGCGCGGCGAGGGCCAGCAGCAGCGGGAAGATCACCATGGCGTGTGGCGGAGTCCGAAAAGGGTGAGCAGATAGAGCGCGCCGATGCCGAGGCCGGCGAGGCAGAAGGGCTGATAGAAATCGACGGGGTCAGGCATCACGCGCTTGAGCGGCGCTTTTTGCATTTCATCGATCCGCGCGAAAATCCCCTTCAGCGTGCCGGGATCTCCGGCGGAAAACACTTCCCCGCCGGTGATGCTGGCGATGACGGCG
>CAXTTX010000299.1:0-7078 GCA_964247045.1 uncultured Verrucomicrobiales bacterium
GGCGCTCTCCTTCTTGAGCTGGTCGTCGTTGTAGCCGACGGCCTTGATGGAGAGACCGATGCGGCGCTCGACCTTGTCGACCTTGATGACGCGGGCTTCGATCTCGTCGCCCACCTTGATGATGTCCTTGACCTTCTCCACGTGGTCCTCGCTGAGTTGCGAGATGTGGATGAGGCCGTCGATGTCACCATCCAGGCTGACGAACGCGCCGAAGGACGCGATCTTGGCAACCGTGCCCTTGACCAGGTCGCCCACCTTGAAGCGGGAATCGATGAGGCTCCAGGGGTCGTTCTCGGTTTGCTTGATGCCGAGCGAGACGCGCTGGTTGGACTTGTCGATGGCAAGCACGATGGCCTCCACTTCGTCGCTCTTCTTGAGAACTTCGGAGGGGTGGTTGATCTTGCGCGTCCAACTCATGTCGGAGACGTGGATCATGCCGTCGATGCCTTCTTCCAGTTCCACGAACGCACCGTAGGCGGTGAGGTTGCGGACCGGGCCCTTGATGGTGGCGCCGACCGGGTAGCGGAGTTCGATCTCGTCCCATGGGTTCGAGTCGAGCTGGCGCACGCCGAGCGAAATCTTCTGCTCCTCGATGCTGATGCCGAGGACGACGGCCGAGATTTCCTGGCCGATTTCCAGCACGTCGGAAGGACGGGTGATGCGCTTGACCCAGCTGAGCTCGGAAACGTGCACGAGGCCTTCGACGCCGCGCTCGATTTCGATGAACGCGCCGTAGGGCAGGAGCTTGGTCACGCGGCCCTTGACGTTGGCACCGATCGGATACTTCCGCTCGATGTCTTCCCATGGGTTGTCGGACATTTGCTTGAGGCCCAGCGAAACGCGCTCTTTCTCGCGGTCAACGTCGAGGATGACGACATCCACGGACTGGCCGATGTGAAGGAGTTCGGAAGGATGGTTGATGCGGCCCCACGACATATCGGTGATGTGGAGCAGGCCGTCCATGCCTTGCAGGTCGACGAACGCACCGAAGTCGGTGATGTTCTTGATCGCGCCGGTGACCTTGTCGCCGATCTTGACGGTTTGCAGGAACTGCTGGCGCAGCTCGGAACGCTCGGCCTCGATGACCTCGCGGCGGGAAAGGACGATGTTCTTGCGCTCGTCGTTGACCTTGACGATTTTGAATTCGTAGACGTTGCCCACGTATTCGTTGAGATCTTTCGGTGGAATGATGTCCACTTGCGAACCCGGAAGGAAGGCTTCGACACCGACGTTGACGGTGAGACCACCCTTGACGACGGACTTGACCTTGCCGCGGACGAGACCGCCTTCTTGGAAGACCTTGACGATCTTCTCCCAGTTTTGCTTGTGGGCGGCTTTTTCCTTCGAGAGGACAACCATGCCCTCGTCGTTTTCAAGCTTCTCGAGCAGCACTTCGATCTCGTCGCCGATCTCGATTTCCTCGTCCTCGAATTCGTTGGACGGGATCGCGCCCTCGGACTTGTAGCCGATGTCCACGAGGACAACCTGGGGACGGATTTCCAGGATGGTGCCTTTCACGATCGATCCTTCGCGGAATTCGCGGAATTTGGAATCGATGAGGTCGGCGAGTTCTTTGTTTTTGGGTTCCGCAATTGCGTAAGCCATGTTGTTGGTTTGGTTTGAGGTTAGGTTGTAGGTTCGTTTTCCTTCCGATGGTTGCCCTGGAGCTTGGAAAATTCCGACAGACACCAGGGCGCCATCCGTCTGCCGGAAGTTGAAAAACGGGAGGGAAATCCTAGGCCCCGGCACCCCCGTGGCAAGGCCAAACGGACGACAAATCAGCGATTTTCAGTGGATTGCGGGTCAGAATCCGGGGTTTCTCCGGGAATTCCCCCGGATTCCGAGGGGACCGGTGGGAAAACCGCGGCAATCCGGGCCGCCGAGGCGCTTTCTGCGGATCTCCCCCACCGGGCGAACAAGAGGCCGGCGAAATTCAGGAAAGCCGCCGTGAACACAAACCATATACCGTATTGGAATCCCACCATGGCGACTACCAGTGAACGGTCGAAGGGGGTTGGGGGGAATCTCAAGGCATGGACAATCCAAGGCAAGAAAGCAACGGTCGCCAGTCCCGCAACGCAAAGACACAGACCCCATGCAAGCCTGGAGCGGGAGCAGACCGATCCAAGGAAGGGAGAAGCCAGGACCAGCAGCGTCGTCGTGATCAGTGAATCGATTCCCGAAAAGCCCCCGTACTGCCACTCGCGGGGATTCGCCACTACCTCTCGGAACATCCAGCCTGTATAGGGTCCGAAAAACGGCTCGTGGAGAAAGCAAGCCCAGGCCACCAGGGCGAGGAGGAACAGGGCCAGGGAAATGACCGGCACTCTTTTGAAAGGCATGGCTCCCCGTTCTCCCATCAAATTGTGCGGAATCAAGTCCACATGCGTGGAATGGGAAAGAGTACATGTGTGCGCGGTGGATAACCGGCCGACGGGGTACAGGTGGCCCGGAAGCAGACCTTCAAGAGTGGCACTGGGGAATCCATCTATTTCTCCGGAAAACCCGAACGGGATGGGTGCGGGAAAAGCGGTACGTCTTCACCTTGGACCTTCGACACGCCAGATCACCGGAAAAAGATCGACTCCCTCCGCCAAGAGTCCCTGTTTTTGAGATAAGCGCGCGTTCCGGGCTTTCGATGTTCCGGACCCGTATATTCCGGGTCACTTCATGATTTCATGGCACCGATCCCACCGATGACCACGGCCCCCACGATGATGAGGACATACAGGCTGATGAAGATCAGGATCAGGATGCCAAAGAAGCGCCAGAAGGAGCGCTGCTGGGCAAGGGCAAATTCCAAGTCGCCCGTCGACCGGGTACGCATCAGCCTCGCGATGGCGCTGGCATACTTCCAGAGCTTCACTCCCGGATAGATGTAGAGGAAAGCGAACAGCATGTAGAAAATCGCCATTCCGATGCCGAATCCCGCCTTGAATCCGGCACTTGATCCCGGAGGCGACATGTTCCCGCCGATGAAAAACATCGCAACTCCCCCCACCAGCAT
This sequence comes from uncultured Verrucomicrobiales bacterium, assembly GCA_964247045.1. Classification (GTDB taxonomy): domain Bacteria; phylum Verrucomicrobiota; class Verrucomicrobiia; order Verrucomicrobiales; family Akkermansiaceae; genus Luteolibacter. The sequence goes on from CAXTTX010000299.1 coordinate 3,008, forward strand.
CAGGGCCGCGCCGATGAAGATCATTACGGAAATAAGCCTCACCCAAGGCTTGGTCTGGGCAAGCATCTGGATCGCGCCTTCGGGAACGGCACCTGCATAAGGTCCGCCCGCGGATGTCTGGGAATAGGCGGGCGCGGCGTACGGATCTTGTGTCATCATTCCTTACTGCCGGAATCAACCGGGGACGACAAACCATTTCATGGGAAATGGCCTCCCTTGGCCAAGATGCTGGGCCTTCAGTCCCCGTAGGAACCGACCGGTGGGAAAACGGTTCTGAAATCCGGAAAATTACCATGTCGCCCCGCTTCCAGGAAGGGTGAAACCACGACCGGGACGCGATCTGCTAGATAGGGGAGTGGCCCGCGTGATCCGGTGTGGCAGGGGATGGAATTCATGGCTTCTCCGTCCCTTGCAGGCGATTATCCGCCGGCGACATGGGCAAGGACCCGGCTTCAGCCGCAAGCAGGCCGTTCTTCTTCACTCCAACCCTGGCCCACAGAAGCCCGGTGAAATTCAGGGTCGGGGCCGCGATCAAACACCAGCCTCCACCGATCAACTCCATCGGCACCTCGTGAAGGACCAGGGTGAACAACCACACCCACCAGCCCGCGGCCGCCACTCCGGCGAAAAACGTGCAGACGCCCCATGCCAGCTTGGATCTGATCCACACCGGCCCCAGAAACGGAGATGAAGGAATCAACAAGGTCGCCATGAAAAACAACGACAAGATCGCGCCCGCTGCCGGGTCGTCCAACAGGTTGGAAGGGTTTTGCAGGATCTCTCCCACCTCCAGCCAGAGCATCCATCCGCGCATTTCATCAAAGGCCCGCAAGAAATGGAACGCGATGAACACGCCCAGCGCCAGGAAGAGAAACGTCTTGGAAATCAACTGTGCGGTCCGGAATGACACCCAAAAAATCTCCCCGATTTCCACGCTAACATCAAGCCCGCGTCACACCTCGCGCGCAGCCCCGTTCAGGGATCATCTGCCGGAGCAATCTGAGGCCGGGCGTACGGCGTGTCCATGATCATCCCATTCGCAGGAGCACCAACCCGCGCGAATAACAGGCCGATGAAATTCAGCGCCGGCGAAGCGAGCAGGCACCAATCTCCCAACCCCAACCGGGAAACGTCGGAGCGAATGACGACCCAATACGCCGTTGCCGAGATTCCAGCGAGCGCCAGGCACATCCCCCACGCCAGCTTCGATTTGATCCAGACCTTTCCTAAAAAGGGTGAACCGACAATTAACACGGCCGACATCAGTAACGCCGCCGCGAACAGGACGTCGGGTCCCGATGAAAACATTCCTGGGCGCTTCAGGAACTCCCATAGTTCCAGCCAAATGTCCCATCCCCGCCGCTCGCCGTGAGGCTGCGGCAGGACATGAAAGGAGCCAAACGCCCAAAGGGCGATCCACAAGGAACCCTTGGAAACGATCTGCCCGGCGCGGAATGACACGGGTGGAGACTAACGAATTTTCAACCCGGCATCAAGTCGCGACCCGGATTGCCGTCAAATCCGGTTCCCGACGGCCGGGCGACGGGATTGTTTCCGGTACTCAATCTCTAATACCGCGATCCAGTGGCAGCGGGGAAATACCTTCAGTCCTCACTCCGGGGCCTCCAAGGGACAACTTCAGCTACCTTCAGCCCCGCTCTCGCAAACAACAGGCCGGCGAGGTTCACGGTCGGCGCGACCATCAGGCACCAGCCCCCGGTCGAGATTTCCACCGCGTGAAGAACCATCGTCAACAGCCAGCAGATTGCCGCCGCCACCCCGCTGACCGCCACAGCCAGCCCCCATGCCATTTTGGATTTGATCCAGACACTCCCGAGAAACGGGCTGGCCACGATTAAAACCAACGGAATTAGGAACATGGAACCCCAGATTCGCCATCCCACCAGCAGGCCGTTCCCCACCCCCGGCGGCAAAACATGATACCAGACCAGCAACACCAGGGCCGCAGACAACAGCGTTTTGGAAACGATCTGTGTGAACAGGAACGGCACGTGACAAGCGTGGCTACTTTTCCGCCCGCTTCAAGAACCTTCCGGCCGAGCCCGGGAAGCGCACCGGTGTTACCCGGCACGAATCTCCGCGCTTCCCTCCCAACCGCCTCCCCGCTTCAATTCCCCCCGCACGCCCGCCGATGTCCGAGAACTTCTACCAGCAAACCACCGCCGCCCCGGCGAATTCCTTCGACGTCTCGCTGCGCCCGCCTGCCTTCTCCGAATTCATCGGCCAGGAAAAGGTGAAGGAACGCATCCTCCTCATGCTGGAGGCCGCCCGGCAGCGCGGCGACGTGCTCGACCACGTCCTTCTCTCCGGCCCGCCCGGCCTCGGCAAGACCACCCTCGCCAATCTCATCGCGAAGGCCGCCGGAACCCAGCTCCATACCACCTCCGGTCCCCAGATCGAAAAGGCGGGCGACCTCGCCGGCATCCTCACCAACATCCAGAAGGGCGACGTCCTGTTCATCGACGAAATCCACCGTCTTCACCCGGCCATCGAGGAATACCTCTACCCCGCCATGGAAGACTTCCGGCTCGATATCATCATTGACTCCGGCCCATCCGCGCGCTCCATCCAGATCAATCTGCCCAGGTTCACCCTCGTCGGTGCCACCACCCGCTCCGGCTTGCTAACAGCTCCATTGCGTTCCCGATTCGGCCTCGCCAACCGGCTTGATTACTACACCCACGCGGAGCTTGCGCAAATCATCGAGCGCTCCGCCGGCCTGCTCGACGTGCCCATCGAGCAGGCGGGTGCCATGGAAGTCGCCTCGCGTTCCCGCGGTACACCGCGTGTTGCCAATGCCCTGCTCCGCTGGGTGCGCGACTTCGCCCAGGTCCGCGGCAAGGGCCACATTGACGGTGCCATCGCGGACGCCGCCCTCGCCATGATCGAGATCGACTCGCAAGGCCTCGATGAAATGGACAAGCGTCTGCTGGAAGTCCTCATCTACAAATTTGGCGGCGGTCCCGTAGGCCTCAATTCCCTTGCTGTCGCCGTGGGTGAAGATGCCGCCACCATCGAGGAAGTGCATGAGCCCTTCCTCATCATGCAGGGCTTCCTCATGCGCACCCCCCGCGGGCGCACCGCGCTCGCCGCCGCCTATGACAAGATCGGCGCCCCGCAACCCCCGTCCCGTCCGGACGACCCGCAGGCGAGCTTGTTTTAATCCCACCCCCGCCTACCTTCCCCTCATGAATCCCCTCGTGAAGGAAACCGTCGGCCGCTGCCGCGCCGCGGGATTGCGCCGTACCAAGGCCCTCGAGGAACTCATCGCCACGCTCTTGGAAAACGCGCGCCCGATGACCCTCGCCGAACTCTCCTCATCCCCGCGCCTCACCGAGCAATGCGACAAGGCCACCGTCTTCCGCCTCCTCCAGCGTCTTGCTGAGCACGGCGTCGTCCGCCGCCTTGGCCTCCACGAGCGCGCCGCCTATTTCACCCTGCTCGTCCCGGGGAAACACAGCGACTACCTCATCTGCACCAGTTGCGGCAGCATCGAGCCCATCAAGGCACCCTGCCCCGTCCACGCCCTGGAAGACGAGATCCGTGAGAAAACCGGCTTCCGCAATCTCTATCATGAGCTGGAATTTTTCGGCGTCTGCCCGAAATGCGCTTGAGAGCTCCGTATTGAAAAAAGGATACCTTCTTTTGTTATGAAACGCGGGAACCTCGTTGTCCTTGCCGTTTTTGTGACCTTGGTCGCAAACGTCGTTATCTGGTCAATGATGGGAAGGCACTTCATCCAACAGGATAGTGCCGTACCCAACAAGGAAGCGCCACCGGTTGTCAGGACTGACCCCAAGCTACAGATCCGGGTTCTCGATGGTGCGAAAATCACCGGCAACGACAAGCCGGACGAGGAACAGGCCTCACGGCTCCGGAGGGCGATCGCACGGGTCAGCGCGGAAACGGGGGCCACCGTGGTCATCGATCTGGCGAGACAGTCGACAAGCACCGTTCCTGTCATCTTGTGGTATCGGCCGGAATACGACATCACGGAACAGGCGCGCCGCGCTTATGAAAAAGACTCTCCTGACCCGGCGAAAGTCGCTG
>CAXTTX010000300.1:0-7074 GCA_964247045.1 uncultured Verrucomicrobiales bacterium
GCCCCTCGCCGTGCCCGGACTCGTGATGGCCTTCGGTTACCTCGCTCTGTCGCAGGAAGGAAAGGCCTTCCATTTCCTGATCGGCCCCGGTGGCAGTCCCTTCCTTCTGATCGTCGTTGCCTACGCCACCCGCCGCCTGCCCTATGTCGTTAGATCCGCGGTCGCCGGTCTCCAGCAAAGCAACCCCACGCTGGAGGAAGCCGCCCGTTCGCTCGGTGCCACACCTTTCGGCACCCTCCGCAGGGTGTCCATCCCGCTCATCGGCGCGAACCTCGCCGCCGGTTCCATCCTCGCCTTTGCCTTCGCCATGCTCGAGGTCAGCGACAGCTTGATCCTCGCCCAGCAGGAACAGCATTACCCGATCACCAAGGCCATCTATACCCTGCTCAGCACCCTCGGCAACGGCACCGAACTCGCCGCCGCCCTCGGCGTCTGGGCCATGGTCTTCCTCTCCGTCGCCATCATGGGCGCCGCCATCCTCGGCGGCAAACGCGGCGGCCTCTTCAAGGTCTGACTTCCCGCATCACCTCCGAGAAAATCTCGAAAGAATGCAGGCGCGCCGTGTGATCGTGGATCATCCCCGTCGCGATGATCTCATCCGCTTCCGTCTCACGGATCACCGAATCCACTCCCTTGCGGATCGAGGCCGCCGTCCCGATCAACGTGTAGCGCGTCATGCGCCTCACGTGCGCCTCCTCCGCCGGCGTCCACCGCAGGCTCATATCCTCAACTGGTTCAGGCAGTTTCCCCGGAGTGCCCCGCACCAGGTTCAGGAACTGCTGTTGCAGCGAGGTATAAATGAATCGCGCCTCATCCTCCGTGTCCGCCGCGAAAACATTCACCGCCACCATCGCGTGTGGCTTCGGGTTCGCCACGCTGGGCCGGTAGTGCGTCCGGTAAAGCGTCAGCGCCGCCATCAGGTAGTCCGGCGCGAAGTGCGACGCGAAGGCAAACGGCAATCCCAGTTCCGCCGCCAGCCGTGCCCCGAAATCACTCGACCCTAACAGATATATCGGCACGTTCAGCCCGGCCCCCGGTACCGCCACCAGCTTCTGTCCCTCCGCCGCCGGCCTGAAGTAGGCCTGCAACTCCGCCAGATCCTGCGGGAACGTGTCACCGCTGCTGCCAAGTCCCCGCCTCAGGGCCCGCGACGTCAGTTGATCGCTACCCGGAGCCCTTCCCAGCCCGAGGTCGATCCGCCCGGGATACAACGCCTCCAGCGTGCCGAATTGCTCCGCGATCGCCAGCGGCGCGTGGTTCGGCAGCATCACCCCGCCCGAGCCCACACGGATCGTTTTTGTTCCCCCGGCCACGTGCCCGATCACCACCGAAGTCGCCGCGCTCGCGATCCCCGGCATGTTGTGGTGTTCCGCCAGCCAATACCGGTGATACCCCCAATCCTCCGCGTGCCGCGCGAGGTCCAATGAATGCTGAAGCGCCTTGCTGGCATCCCCTCCCGCCACGATGGGCGCGAGGTCCAGCACCGAATATGGAATCATGACCAAAATTAGCCGCTCTCCGCGAAAACGCAATCCACGTGAAACCGTTAGAATTTCCGGCTCAGCGCCCTCGAATCCGGATCCCCGAACCTCCATGGCAACTCCACCGCCTTCGAAATCCCGATCCTCACCCCGGCGACATGCGCCACCGCCTCTCCCCTCGAGATCCCACAATCACTCTTCTCCAGAAATCCCGCCCCATGGTCCCGCCCGCTGATTCCTAGCGCCCTCGTCAGATTCCCCGGCCCCGCACCCAGCAGGTGATCCGCGATGCCCGGACGACGCTTCCGCATCCGCGCGATCCCCTCCACCGGCTCGACCGCCCGGAACAGCACGAACCCCTCTCCGCTGCCTCCCTTCGCCAGCACATTGAACAGCCAGTGTACCCCGTAGTTCAGATACACATACGCGTCGCCGGGCCTATGCCTCTCCACGAAAGCCCTCGCGCTCGGCCGGAACCACGTGTGGCACGCCGGATCGTCCTCCGACTGGTAGGCCTCCGTTTCCACAATCCTCGCCACGCATCCTTTCCAGTGGAAATGCGCCCCGATCAACTCCACCGCGCAGGTCACCGGATGCCTTTCGAAGAAGTCGGGACCGATCTTTTCCACGCCCAACCGGTCCCCCATCAAGCTTTCCTTTGCAACGATAAATTAACGACGAAATCCCTTGAAACGGAACGACGTCTGTTCTACGGGTCTAGGTGTTTAATAGGTAGCGACTCATCATGAACGCCAAACAAGATCAACCCCTGTCCAGTCGGTCAACCGGCGGGACGCTAACCCACACCGGTCCGGGTTTCGCCCCGGCCGTTCACGTTGATCCCCCCGCAACGCGCAAGTCCTGGTTCAGCAGCTATGATGAGGAATGGTCCGCGCTCATGGCCCAAAGTGCCATCCGCAAGACCCTTCCCGGAATCAACAATTCCGAACCGGAGCCTCTGCCCCGGGTCTGGAATTCTCCTCATTAGCTGAACCGGGGATCCAAGACGTAGCGACGGTTCTCTTTTTGACCGTCGCTATTTTTTTGCCCGCGCGGCAGCCCCGGGGCCGCTGGCGCTCACCCCGTCGGAATGTCCCCGATCTCCCCCAGCGCCACCCTCAGCCGGTCCAGCAACGCCCGAGTCTCCGGGCTGATCCGCTCCATCCACAGCTTTACCGCCTCGTCATCCACCATCGCCGGCACCGTCGCCCGCGTCACCCGGTGATGTTCCAGAAATCTCGCCGCCTCTCCCCCTGTCGCCAGGTGGAATAGCCCCGCGTAAAACCAAGGTTTCGGATCATCCAGCGGTCCCCGCAGATGGGCCATCCGCCGCGCGATCTCGCACGAGGGCTTCAAGCGCCCGTCATCCTGCGCCCCGAGGTAATCCATCCACGCCTCTGCACTGTCGTTCAGATCGTTGTGGACGATCCATGACCGGTTCACCTTCCTCACCCATTCCTCGGGCTCCATCACTTCAAGCGATTTCATTCAAAACGGGCGAGATTGTCTCTCGACCCTATCCCGCGGCAGGGGCTTCTTCAAGGAATTTACGGCACCCGCCTCAGTCCTCCTTCAGCCAGTCCCCATCGCTCAGCCGCTGGTTTTCCTCCGTCTGTCCCAGCCATTCCCACACCCATGCGGTGATCGGCTGGCTGTTCCGCTGCATCACCGTCACATGCACGCGCCGGTATTCGCTGCCATCCACTTCGCCTGCGGAAATCCCTTCGAAGACATCCAGCCCGGCCAACAACTCCGGCCCCACCGAATAAACCTCGCCATGGATCTCGTCCCCCGCGTCGTCCAGCACCAGCCCCGGATACCAATCGATCCGGTACAGCCTGCCCATCACCGTCCCCGGCGAGATGAAATCCGCACCCTCCATCCGGAAATGGTTCGTTCCGCCACGCCGGAGCGTTCCGTAAACGAAAACCAGCTGCGGATCCGGGTGCATCGCTTCCTCAGGTGTCGGTGCGGTAGCCCACCTCGTTGTCCAGCGCCTGCTTCAGGTCATCGAGCCCCATCTCCGCCTCGGCGGAAATCGGGATGATCTCCACCTTCGGGAACCGGTTCTTGAAAATCTCCAGATTCTCCGCCGCCCCTTCCAAGTCCATCTTGTTGGCGATGATCTTCCATGGGAAGCGCGCCAGATCCTCGTCATATTCCTTGATTTCCTTCCGCAGGATTTCCAAGTCCGAAACCGGATCGCGCCCCTCGCTGCCCGCCATGTCGATGACGAAAAGCAGCACCCGGCACCGCGTGATGTGCCGCAGGAACTCGTGCCCCAGCCCCTTGTTCTCATGCGCACCTTCGATTAATCCCGGAATGTCCGCGATCGTGCAGCGCCGGTAACCCGGGAACTCCACCACGCCCACCACCGGTTGCAGCGTCGTGAAAGGATACGAGGCCACCTTCGGCTTCGCCTGCGAAAGCTTCCCGATCAGTGTCGATTTCCCCGCATTCGGGAAGCCAACCAACCCCGCATCCGCGATCCGCCGCAGTTCCAGATAAAACACCGCCTGGTCCCCGGGAGTTCCCAGCGTGTGCTCCACCGGCGTCCGGTTTGTCGCCGTCTTGAAATTCCAGTTCCCCTGCCCGGCGTCCCCGCCTTTGCACAGGACGAACTCCTGGCCGACGTCCGTCAGGTCCGCGATCGGCTCCAGATCGACGCCTTCCTCGCTCCGTTCGAACTCCACCGCCTCCTGGACCGTCACCGCATTGCTCCGGTAAACGACCGTTCCAGGCGGCACCTTGCCGATCACCCGCTTGCCGCTTTTCCCGGTCTTCCGGCCACCTGCGCCATTCTTGCCGTTTTCCGCAATCAGCTTGGGATCATAGTGATACGCACGCAGGTTGTCCGTGGACGGATCCACCACCAGCACGATATCCCCGCCTCCTCCGCCGTCGCCGCCATCCGGCCCACCCCTCGGCACAAACTTCTCCCGCCGCCAGGAAACGACTCCGTCGCCCCCGTCGCCAGCCTTGGCGAAGATGCGGATGTGATCAATGAACATGCCGCAAGACTGCCACCCTTACCCCTCCGGTCAACGGCAATGTCCATCCTTCCCCACCCGCAGCCCCTCACTTCCCCTCTCCCGCCTTTCCCTCGCCGCCGGTTCCGAGAGTTTTCAAAATCTCATCGAAACGCTCCGCAATCCCGCCATTCTCCTTGCTGCCTATCCAAATCCGGCTCGCGTGGATGGTGAATCCATCTCCCTCGAACATCTTCCGCGCCTCTTCAAAGTCGTCCACTTTGAAGGCCAGCCCGGACTGCGAGCCAGACGATGCATCATCCGGAATCGTCAGGTGGAGGCACTTCTTGCCCATGGAGCCGAAACAATCGAAATTCTCGATCTGCTCTCCCAAAATCTCGTCGAATCGTTCCGCGTCTTCTTTCCGGACCTGGGATTGCAACTCCGCGATCTCCCGCCGCACCTCGCGGACCTCCTCCGCGGTAGGAGGCTCGAAACCCAGCAGGTAATTGGATTTTCCATCCTTCCGGGTTTGAAGCAGCAACTGCGCCCGGGAAGCCTCCTTCGTTCCCAGAATCTTCTCCAAGTCGCTCCGAAGACGACCCACCGTCTTCTTTTCCACCGGAGGCTGCGGCGATGCAGTCCGATCCTTTTTGGGCGGCACCGTTTCCGCCACTTCCTGAACCATCGGCCCCCTGCGTCCAACGGTTTCGTGCCCCATGGCAGCCCCCGCTCCTCTTCCGGTCTCAGGCTTCCCGGACGCCCCCTTTCGCAGGGTCAGGAAAAGCCCCGTCAGGGCCAGCAACAAAATGCCAATCAGGCTTTTCCGCATGAATCGCATGGCAACGGGAGGACGGGCTTTAAAACCGGAGCTGATGCCGGCACCGGCCGACCGCGGATGGCATCAGATATCCTTCCGCATCTAACAGCAACAAGGAAACCTTCCTCCGCAACCTTTCATACGCACCACCCCCGCCCGCTCACCCTCAGCGATATCTACCCCCTCATCCGTGATATCTACCCGAAAGACACCCCGCTAAACCTCCCGATGGAGCGCATGTTGCTGGGTCGGCCCACGCGTACCCCGGAACAGGACAGCAGGTTCCGGGACCCTAGCCAACAACGCTACCCCACCATCCCATGACCTTGAGCACTTCCAAACCGAAGAACCCGTTCCTCCTCCGGCGATCCGGGGCCGGCCTCCTCGCAGGCACTGCCTCGGGATGCCTGGCCATCGCCTTGGCACTCCCCTCGCACGCTGCTGAGATCAGCCTCAAGGCGGGCGGCGACGCGGCCGGAGCGACATCATTCAATGCCGCGTTGAACTGGAATCCCGCCGTGGCTCCCTCAGCCGGGAACACCTACGTGGTCGGTGTCCAATTCCTCCGCACGCCTCCAAACGGGAACAGCTATACCTTCGGCGGCGACTCTCTCGCCCTCAACACCGGCGGCGCCATCATCTACAAAGGCACCGGCACCGCCGGGATCCTCACCATCGGCAACCTGATCCTCAATGGCGGCTACATCCGCAGCGGCAGCGCCAACGTGGATGTCCTCCACGTCGCGGGCGGCATGACCGTCAATGGAACCGGCTCCTACCTCCTAGCCGACCAAGGCCCCTTCATCTTTGACTCGGTCATCACCGGAACCGGTTCCTTCGCGACTCAATCCGCGGGCGGAGGATTCCCCATCACCTTCAATGGTGCCAGCACCTACACCGGTAACCTCACCGTTTCCACAACCCAGGCCGCCGCATCCACGGTGTTCTCCGCCACCAGCCACTGGAAATTCGCCATCGGCGCCAGCGGCGTGAACAACACGATCACCGGTGCCGGCATCGCCAAGTTCTATGGTGCCTTCGACATCGACCTCTCCACCGCCGGCAACACCATCGGTGACAGTTGGACCCTCGTCAACGCCGCCACGCTGGTGGAAACCTTCGACGCGACGTTCAACATCCCTGGTTTCATCCAGACAAACAATGTCTGGGTCTCCGCGAATGGCAGCTACCAGTTCAGCGAGGCAACCGGCATTCTCACCCGCATCTCCACCGATTCCGACCACGACGGACTCGCCGACGCCTGGGAAATCCAATACTTCAGCGGCCTCTCGCAGGGCGGTGAAGACGGCTTCGATGGCGAGGGCAACTTCGTCGATGGCGACTACGACGACGACCTCGCGACCAACCTTTCGGAATTCCTCGCGGGCACCAATCCCACCAATCCGAATTCCTGGCCCGACACCGATGCCGATGGCCTCAACGACGGCTGGGAAAGAACTTACTTCGCCGGCAGCCTCGCCTATGGGGCCTTGGACGATCCGGACACGGACTACAACACCAACGCCGCCGAGTTCGCCGCGGGCACCATTCCCTCTTCCGCGTTCAGCTATCCCGACCTCGAAGATAATGGCAATGGGGACGGACTCAATGACGGCTGGGAAGTGAAATACTTCGGCAGCATCACGGCCGCGAACGCGGTTCCCGACGCGGATCCCGATGGCGACCTCTTCAACAACATCGAGGAAGAAACCGCCAGGTCCAACCCGACGGCACGACGCCCGCGCTCAACATGCGCGGCTTCTGGTCGCTCGAGGCCTGCCACGCCGACGGCCTCGCGTGCGAG
>CAXTTX010000301.1:0-7056 GCA_964247045.1 uncultured Verrucomicrobiales bacterium
TCTGGAACCTTGGCGCATGCATACAACAACATGGATGATCCAGCGTCGGTTATTTGGCGATTTCCGCTGAGTGCGTTTGCCGGGCTGCCCGCCACAGAATATGATGACGCCGAGCATTACGGTCCCCAGCTCACGATTTACTCTCAGTCCTTCCAGATCAACGTGGGCACATCCAGTCACGCGGAGGTTTTCACCCAAAAAGTGCGCCTTGAGAATTCTTGGGCACCCTCGGAAGACACGACTTATCGATTTTTGCAAATCCACCTCAAGGCTCCCATGCCTGCTTATGCTGGCGGGAACGTGGAAACACAATTTTGGACCATTCCGACGGGTTCCTACACAGCCGTCACTGGAGATACATCCACGGTGGAACTTAAGATCAAACAAGGGGAACTCACTTCTGAAGAACACGATATCATTCCCCCTGCCCCTGAAACTGGAATGGTTCATCTGAAGGGATTGCTTCATGTGAATATCGTGCCTGACGCAAACATGGCCGGAGTCATTGGCAACGTGGTGAAATCGACGAATCCTTCGAGCGGTATCAAACACTTTGTAACCCCCAAACAATCAGAAGAACTACCGCAGGACTATGTGGAGCTGGTTGCTACCGGTATCGATCCCAGCCAGTTCGCCTTGTTCTGCGAGTGGGACGGGGGCGAGGAGGGTTCTGGAGCCAATAAGCGCAAGGTAAAGCGCGATGTCACAGGAACCGGCCCCACCGTGGTAAAGATTAAAGCCAAGAATGGAGGAGGGATTGCTGCCGAAATGCACGTATGGATCGTTTGGGCGGAAGTGGCCCAGCCTTTACCCTACGAGAATGTGGGATTCGACCCCTCAACGACAGCAGGAGTCTACAAAGGAAACCCGTTTCGGGAACACCACTGGAGGTTCAAATTCACAATTCATCCATCGTCAATTATAACCGTTGAAGAACGTCCCGACCTTAGTGGCAAGCCTTACACTTTGGTTCCCGGCGCGACGAAGGACTATATTCTAAATTCGAGCGTGAAGGGAGATTCCGCCAAACTCAAATGGGACGTGAGTCGTCAGCTAGACAATGTGATCCTCAATCCGCAACTAATCCCCAAGATCAACTTTCCCGGCATTTCGGTTTTCGTAAATCAACCCAAGATAGAAGAGCATGTCGCAAGTTTTCCGCAAAACCCTGCTGAAGGCAACGATGATCCGCTGTTGTTGTCTCCTGATGAAGAATGCAACCCCTATGAAGCCAGCCAAGCGAATGGCATTGACCACGCGATTGGACAGCTTTCGAGTGCTGACGGTCCCGGGTGGACAACTCCTGCAGCACCTGTTGCTGCCGGCGCTTCTTACGCCAATATCGCAAATTTCCGCGAGTTTGCGCGCCTTGAAATCACTCCTGCCTCATCGCAGCCGGGAATAACCACTTGGTACCGTATATCCGACTACAAAAGCTGGCATCATGTGCTGTTGGCTATTTATGGGGAGACAAATGGGACTTACCATTGGGGAGATGCTGGCAGCTCATCCGGCGAAGGGACATTCGCGCCACCTTCCGAATAACTAAACAGAATGAAATTTGAAATTCTCATACCTCTGATTCACATCTTCCTCCTTATCCAGGCGTACGGAACGTTCTCCGAAATGAAGGCGGATGAAATAGAGAAGGCGCTTACCACATCAAGCGGGAGCCAAGATCCCGATTTGTTGCTTGAAGAACTGAATTCCCCCAGCGGCCCTCAGCTTATCGAAAAATGCCTCCAAAAGCATACCCTGAAGCAGCACCTCTATTATCTGCTGCCGGAAATCAAAGATGACGTCATAAGAAACGCGTTGGTGATTACCTGCCTTCGCGACGATGAGTTCTTTGACAAGGTTCACAGCACCTGGCCGGATCTGGAAACTTCCATGGCAAATACATTGGGAGAACGATTATTGGGATTCTTTCCAAGTTTGGATGCAAAAGGGAGAGATGGCCAAGCCATCGTGTATACCTTGCTGACCTCCCAGGGACGCAACTCAATGGCCAATATCTACGAGGAATATTTCGCTCTGCCACCGGAACAAAGGGGAGAGAACAATCCCGCTGTGGAAAAAGTCACTTCAAGGATCCGGGCCGCCTTGGCCCGCTTCGGGACTAAGGATTTCGTCAATCCCCCGGACAAGAAATTGATGGAAGCACTTGCCAAAAAAGCCTCCTCGGACTCGGGCAGTCCGGAATTCTCGACGCCAAAAGCCATCGCCAAGAGGCCGTCTGTCGTGGAAACAGAAACATCGGCCCGGTCCATGGGCCTCCGGCCTTTTTGGATATCCGCTCCGATCGCAGGTGTGCTTGTGCTCTGGTGGTTGCTTCGCAAAAAATCGAGGATGATGCCACGGAAAAAGAATGATTCATGATTGGAATTCGGTTACCTGCTCTACTTTTTGCAGTAACGGGGTGGGGGAGGTCCTCTCTCGCCGTCACGCCGGCGGACGGCCCGCAAATGAATCGATTGAATTATTTGGTGTTGGCCCTTTTACCCGCTACCCCCACCAGTGCGGATGATTCGGTCCGTTTCCATGCTGCGTTGTCAGTTCTGGAATCCCTTGAATCCGGGCAAGCTGCCAATGTTGCCCTGCGCCACGAGGCAGCATTCCCCGGCCTCCTCATTGCCTGGCGGGACCTGAAGGAAACACAAAAGGCGGCGGCATGGCCCCAAATGTCGCTCGCATGGATTAAACATGCGGAGATCGAACTGGCATCAGGTCAAGGAGCGGATGCCGAAAAGGCTTTGCAAGAAGCGGCCGGGCTGAACACCCGATATCAGGGCAGGCTGGAATACAGCACCAAATCCCCTTCGTCATTTTTTCTCCGGCTTGCGAAACTTCATGTCGCCGTTGCGGAGAGCACGGGGCGGGATCCGCTTCTAGACCAGGTCGGATACCTTTTCAGAAAGAACGGAGAAAACTACTTGGTGGCCAGGCAGGAGCTTTATCCGGAAGTGGAAGGCATCACCCTGTCGGAAATCGCCAACTCTGAGCGACTCGTCCAGTTGCATGAACTCGGCGTCAAGACCGGGAAAGTCCTCCTAAGGAAGACACGGTGGCTGATCGGCCCAGGTGACTCATTGGAAGAAATATTGGCCAATGCGAACCGCCAGATCACCTTTGGCAAAGATGGCGACTTGTCGTCCATTCCCATAAAAGTCGGCGAAGCATTGAAATATGGTGACACAGACTCTAAAACGACTGGGCCGATCAAGAATTCTCCTTTAGAAATCGCGAACGCAGGAGACTTAAATTCCAAGAACCACGATTCCCAGCCCTATTGGATCTCCGTTGGGGTTGCCGGCTCTCTCGGGGCATGGTTGCTAAACCGCAAATTGCGGCAAAATCGAGCATGAGTATATGGCCCTGCGCCCTGCCGACACCACAGATGAAACTCTCCGCTGGAATCACAATCCTCCACTTGCTAGCATCGGCCTATCTGTGGGCGGGCGGTCCGGAGGAGAGTCCATTGCGAGAGATGATCGCGGAATGGCGGGCGTCTCTGGCTGTTCAGAATCCGCAGCGCTTGGAAGACGCCTCCGCCCGGATGCACGAATGGCGCGCCCAGGAGGGAGAAAAAGAGCTCCACAACCTGACTCAACAGCAGGCGGATACCTTTGAGTTGCTCGATTTCAGAGTGGCAGAAGCTTGGGCCGCCGCGGGCAATTACCAAAAAGCCGCATTTTGGCTCAAGTCGGAAGGGGTTCGATCCGCCGCCGCCCCTCGCGGCATTCTCGATCACACCCGAAATCCGGACCCATTCGCGGGCGTCGTCTTTGCCCTGCACGCGAAAATCATGGCGGCGACCGGCAAATTTTTCGAATTCCCTGGGGCGGGATACAAGGTTTTCCAGGTTTCGCCCGTCGGCAACCCGCCGTCTTATCTCTTCGTCTACGAACCTCCCTACAATGAGGTAAGCAGTGTCACCATCCCCCTCGCGGACGAGGAACGGATCCACATCATCCAGCTCGCCTCGCCCGGTCGTTACCAGATGCCCGGCCGCTCCCTCCTGATCGGCAAACGCAAAGGCTCCAGCGTCACTGCCAAACCCTCCGCCACCGGCTTTAGCCTCGTCTTCAGGGGCATCACCAAGGTGACCGAGTTAAAAGGCGAGTTTCTCGTTCCCCATGTTCTCCGTTCCCCCCGCGAACGGATTGAACTCAAAGTCATTGATGGGAAGATTGAGCAGCCTCTGCAAGCCCTTGAGCGCATGAGCCGGGAGCCTTCTCCAACAGAGTGAAGCTTCGTTTTTCATCCGGCACGGCAGTGCCTTGTGGAGCATTTTTGTCCGCAAGCATGACGATCCCCTGCACCACGCCCATGAAACGCCCGTCGTATCACCCAAACGGGTCGGAATTTCCAAAAACTTCAAACTTCCCACCCCGCAAGCGCCCGTTCTTACTCATCCCATGCCTTGTGAAATCCAACTGAAATCCGCGGCCCAACTGGGCGTTGTCGCCACCCATTTCCGGTTTGTGGGAGGGACGGTTCCGGACGAGAAGGGGAAGTTCCCCCGCGACGCGGAGGGCAGGATCAAGACGGTGTCGGAGATGGAGAAGCTTTGCGCGATCTCGCCGGTGAAGCTGGACATGGTGCAGCTGACGTTTTTCGCGCACTCGGATCCGGATGAGGTGACGGAAATGATCGAGGGGCTGCGGGCGCTGGACCTGGATGTGCATTTCATCATCATGGTGGGCGGGGCAAACCCGATGGATCCGGCGGACGAGGACTCGGTGGTGGACCAGCTGACCCGCGCGATCAAGACGGCGATCAAGCATGGCATCCGCAACGTTTCCTCGACCTCGGTGGAAGAGTGGATGAACGCGGTGGAAGTGCCGCGGAATGGCAAGGCCTTCGACGAGGCGATCGAGCAGAACGTGAAGGTTCACCTGCGCGTCTATGAAGAAGCCGGGATGGAAGGGTCCTGCGTGGAGAACTGGCACATCGAGTTCCTGCGTCCCGGCGAGTTCAAGACGTTCACGAATGTGGACCGTGGCTGGGCCTTCGTGCGGGCGGCGAATCAGGCGCTGGGGAAGAAGTATTTCAAGCTGCTGGTGGATGCGGCGCATTGCGGGGACTCGGAGCTGAGCATTCCGGAGAACGAGGCGCTGATCAAGAGCATGGCGGAAGCGGGAGAGTTCGGGATTTTCCATGCATCGGCGAAGACGACGCGGGGGTGCCTTTCCACGGACGATGGATGGATCGGCGCGCTGATGAGTGCGGCGGCGAGGACCGGGGAACTGAAGCATGTTTTCGTGGAGGTTTTCGACCATGAGGACGC
Organism: uncultured Verrucomicrobiales bacterium; assembly: GCA_964247045.1. Lineage (GTDB taxonomy): Bacteria > Verrucomicrobiota > Verrucomicrobiia > Verrucomicrobiales > Akkermansiaceae > Luteolibacter. The sequence goes on from CAXTTX010000301.1 coordinate 5,291, forward strand.
GGCGCTGGAGCTGCTGAGGAAGCTTGATTCCCATCATGGGGTGGATACGCGGGACGGGCGAAGCTACGTGGAGGTGACGGCGGATGGGCTGCGGGATGTGGCGCATAGGTTGAATAACCTGGTGGCGCGGGGGTTTTTGGAGGCGCGGTAGGAGGGAATGAGAAAACAGCGGGGTTCCAGAGGACCTTGGGAAAGTGAGCCAAACCCATGAACGTTAGTTTTTACCGGAAGAATCCCCCGGCTAGATGCCGGGACGAGACGTCCCGGCCACGGACTGGGACGGGACGTCCCAGCCACAGTCCGAGACACAGTCCCAGACGCATTCCCAGCCACCTGAATTGCATGAAGCGAAGCAACCCATGAAAACGACGATCCACGGGGAAGACTCCTTTCACCTCGCGACCCCCGAGGTGGATTTGTTTCTAACGGATCGTGGGGGGCATCTGGCGCCGGTGGTTTTTCATCTGCCGACCGGGGATGCCTCGCCTTTCGCGCTGGCGCCGTGGGTGCCGGCGGAGTATCCGGAGCTGCCGCCGTTGCTCTCGGTGCTGCGCGGGGATTTCCTGTGCCTGCCATTTGGGGGGCAAGCGGGCGGACCACCCCACGGTGACCCGGCGAACGCGATCTGGACGGCGGTGGAATCGGGCCCGCGGGAACTGCGCTTCCGGATGGCGACCTCTGACTCGGGAGCGACGGTGGAGAAGACGCTCTCCACGCGGGAAGGGCATCATGCGGTCTACATCGAGCACACCGTTTCCGGGCTGGAGGGTGAATACAGCTATGGGAACCATCCGGTGCTGGATCTATCAGGGTTGAAGGCGGGAGCGGGCCGTGTGAGCGTGAGCCCTTTTTACTGGGGGTCCGTGTATACGAGCTTGTTTTCCGATCCGGCCAATGGGGAAACGCAGTGCCTGAAGCCGGGGGCGGTTTTCACGGACCTTCGGGAAGTCGAGCTGATGGCGGGCGGCACCACCGACCTCACGCGTTATCCGGCCCGCGAGGGGAATGATGATCTGGTGATGATGGCAAGCGTCCCGGCCACACCGGAGCAGCCCTTTGCCTGGTCCGCGGCGGTGTTGGATGGCTACGTGTGGTTCTCGCTGAAGAATCCGGCGGATTTCCCCTGCACGCTGCTGTGGATCTCCAATGGGGGCCGGTCCGGCTCGCCTTGGAACGGGCGGCACGTGGGGCGGATCGGCATCGAGGAGGTGTGTTCGCATTTCGCAAACGGGGTCGAAGTTTCCAGAGAAGATTTACTTTCCTCCGCCGGGGTGCCGACGACGCGGCAGTTCGTTGCGGATGAGACAGTTTCGCTGCGTTTGATCCAAATCGCGGCGACGGTCCCTCCCGGTTTCGGTAGGGTCGTTGAAATTGTTCCGTGTGGCCCGGAATCCGTGATAGTCACGGGCGAATCCGGTGCTGCTGTCACCGTTTTCGTGGATTGGAAATTTGTCGCGTCCCCCGCAGGAAGCTGATAATTCCGGACTCCACCGCCGTATTTGAAAACCCACGAACCCACATGAGCGATCCACGCACCACCCAAGAACTATCGACTGCCACCGGGAACATCCGCTCCCTTATCGACGGCCACCTGGAAGACACCGGCGGCCTGCTGCGGCTTTCCCCCACGTGGGTCCCCCGCTCTTTCCTACAGCCGGGGCTCCGCATCAAGCTGCATCCGGATGACACCTACGCGTATGGCCTGAACCGCGGCGGCATCGACGAGCGCTGGTTCGGATCGACGACGGAGACGGCCAATGAAGGCC
>CAXTTX010000302.1:0-7054 GCA_964247045.1 uncultured Verrucomicrobiales bacterium
TGCCAATATCGATAGTCAGAAATTACACATTTCCAGGTTGTTTCGCCCGCAAAATGAGGCTGTGTCACCGTGCGGTCGCCGACCGCGGGCCGGATCGGATTAAGCTAAGGAGCAAAGTGCCGCCCCTTTTTTCGGAGAGATGGGTGAGTTCAGATCTCGAAGAACCAGAGATGGCCGGAGTCCGGTGGCGGAGGGGGGCCAGCGGCGGTGGTCACCAGTTCGCCGCGGGTGTCGAGGAGGCCGCGGGCGATTTCCCTGGCCTGGAGGCGGAGTTCGGGGACGGCGGTGCTTTCCCAGAGGGCACCGCGGCGGAGGCTGCCGATGGTATGGAGGGCGGCGGGGCCGGTGTGGGCTTTCCAAGAAGCCTCGACGCCGAGGCCGAGCGGGTCCGGACGGATCAAGCCACGCCTGAGGAGATTGGATAACAAGGGGGAGCCGATCTTGCGCGGATCCGACTCGGGGCCGACGGCGTTGATGACGGAAGCGACGCGGAGGACCTCGGTTTTGTGAGAGCCGCGCGGGCGGAGGGTGACTTCGAGATCTCCGGGTTCGCCGGTGATTTTGACGAGGCAGCCCTTGTGGCGGATCAGGAGACCCCGCGAGTCGAGGGCATCCTTGGCGGCCCGCATTTGCGGTGCCGCGCGGTGGCGGGCGGTTTCCCAGAGGGATTTGACGTGACGGAGGAAGCGGCGGCGTTCGTCGGGTGAAAGGTCCTTCCAGATGTCCTGGGTGACGGGGCGGAGGGCGTCAATCACGGCGCGCCAATCGGTTCCGGCGTCGGCGGCTTTCGCGATTTCGATGCGGATGAAACGGAACAAGCCGCAGATCGTTTTCGGCAATGGGGAGGAAAGCTTCCAAGGCGGTTGGGTGGAGGCGGGAACGTGGGGCTGGGGAAACAAGCCGTGGCGCGAGAGGACATGGATGGGGGACGAACGGCTGATTTTTTCGGCGGTGGCCAGGAGATCCATGCAGGTGAGTCCGGAGCCAATGATGAGAACCTCATCCGGGCTGGCGAGGGCCTCCCGGGCGGCGGGGGACCATGGGTTGTGAACGATCTGCGAAGGTCCGTCGGCGGATTCCGGCGCGGTGGGAGGAAAATTTCCCCATGCGAGGACGACATCGCGTGCGGTCAAAGAAGGACCGTGGGCAAAGGTGATGCGGTAGCCGGTTCCGGGGACCGGTTCGATATCGACTGCATCGCTGTCCCATTTGATGAGGCCGGGATTGCCGTTGGCGGCATCGGAGACGAGAGAGGAGAGGTAGCGGCCGTAGAGGGAGCGCGGGAGGAAATCGCCGGCCGCGGGTGGGGAGGTGATGCCGAAGCGCGATGCGATGTCGGGGTGGGCATTGACCCAATCGAGGAAATGGCCGGGCTGGTCGGGGAAAGCGCCCATCTTGCCGGCGGGGACGTTGAGGAGGTGTTCGGGCAATGCGGAGCCGTAGGCGAGGCCGGGACCGAAGGAGCGGGTGCGCTCCACGAGGGCGATTTTGATCGGCCGGGCGGCCGCGGCGAGATGGACGGCGAGCATTGAGCCGCTGAAGCCGGCACCGATGATGGCGATATCACAGGATTGCGGGCTTTCTTCACGGGTGGGGAGAACCATGGACGGGAGAAGGGAGTTATTGAGGTGGAACGCGCTCAATCTCCGGTGGTCCGGCAGAAGATGGGAAAGACTTAAAACCTGAAGACGCGAGACACAAGCGTCGAATGGGGTTGAAGAGGCAAGAAAACAGGAACAAGAGATCAGGGAGGAGATGAAATACAAGGTGAGTAATCCGGGTTGGATTGTAGGGATTCGGGGTGGGAAAGAGGACCCGCGCAGGGACGCAATGGGAGCGCCAGCGGACATGGATTTCCCGGAAGGGGAATCAAAGGCGTAGAGCTTTTTCCGGGGGATGAATGATGATGTGCCAGGAAGCGACAATCTAACAATATGAATGACGGTGGTGGCGTTAGCATTGGCGGGAAGAGTCCGGAAGATCCATTGGCCGGCATGCCCTTCCGGTTGCGATCCCGCGGGATCAAGGGGCTTCGGGGCAGGCTTTTAAAGCCGGGTGCCAAATGTTAGAACCGCGTTTCGATTTGTTAGCATGGGGCGGTGTCGTCCCATTTGGCGGACGGGTGGCAACATTTTTTTCGCGTTATAGGCGGGCTGCAGGAGCGGGGGTAGGGTGGGACCGAATGCGGTATCGTTGCCCCACGGAACCGCGCCGGCCGGGTTGGCTCCCGGATGACACGACGGCAACAGATTGGAAATATCCCACATGAAACTGAATTCAAGCACCCTATCCTGCATCCTGGCCCTCTCATCCATGTCCCTTTGTGACGCGGCGGTCAATTACCTGGATCTTACCGGGCTTGACTCCTCCACCAGGACGACGCCTGTCAATGGCCGGCTTTACTTCAATCCCTTTTCCACGGAGGTCCAGACCACGGTAGGGCTCGATTCGTTCGGGTATACCCTCAGCTTCGGGAACATGACGAATTCCGATGAGGATGGCGAAAGGCGGACCTCCCAAGCGTGGTTCGGTGACAGCGGCCAATGGACGGGTCCCAATTCCGTGAGTCCGTACACGGTGGGAGAGGGCACGGAGATCGGCGCGGGAACTTCCTTCACCGAGTATGGCGAGGATGCCTATTCGGGAGTGTCCGAGGATTCCATGGGATCGAAAACGACGCAGGCGGGTCTCGCTTACGGGAGTTCCGGCTATTTCGGTTTCAAGATCATTGAATCGGGAAACACTTATTACGGCTGGGTGAATGTCACCCTTAACCTGGACTCGACGATCACTTATAACAGAATCGCCCTGAACGAGACCGCGGGCGGGTCGCTTTTCGCGGGTGCGGTCCCGGAGCCGACCGGTTTGTCGTTGGCTGGGATAGGGCTGGCGGCAGTGGTGTTCCGGAGGTCCCGGCGTTCGTCCGCGAGCGCGGCGTGAAGGTTCGCTTCAGGTGGATTCTCGGCCGGGGAGGTGGAGGCGGACGAGGAAGCCGGTGGAGGCCGGAGGAAAGTCGATGTCGCCGCCGTGGGCGCGGAGGATGGAGCGGGCGATGGAGAGGCCGAGGCCGGTGCCGCCAGTGTCGCGGTTGCGGGAGTTTTCCAAGCGGAGGAAGGGCTCGAAGACTTTCTCGCGGTCGGCAGGGGGGATGCCGGAGCCATCGTCGGCGACGAGGATGTTGACTCCTTCCGGAGTGGCCTGGATGGAGACATGGGCGCGGGTGCCGTAGCGGACGGCGTTCTCGATGACGTTGCGGAAGGCGCGGCGGAGGGCCTCGGGGCGGCAGCGGAGGACGATGCGGTCGGTTTCCGGGACTTCCGCATAGTTCACGTCGAGGCCGAGTTCGGCGAGGTTGGCGCAAAGGCTGCCTAACAGGGCGTTGAGATCGACGGAGCGGGTTTCGCCACCGGCGGCATCCTCGCGGGCGAAGGCGAGGGTGGACTCGGCCATGGATTTCATCTCGTCGAGGGTGGAGATGAATTTTTCGCGGGTCTCGGCATCGTCGAGGAACTCCGCACGGAGGCGGAGGGTGGTGATGGGCGTCCGGAGGTCGTGGCTGATGGCGGCGATCATGCGGGTGCGGTCTTCCACGAAGCGGTGCATGCGGGACTGCATGCGGTTGAAGGCGGCGGCGACGCGCCGGACATCATCCGGCCCTTCCTCCGGCACGGCGGAGATTTCCTCGCCGCGGCCGAATTTCTCCGCGGCGTCCGTTAGATCCTGCAGCGGCTTGCCAACACGGCGGGCGATGAGGATGGAGACGAGGGACAAGAGGACAGCGGTGATGCCGAGCGAGATATAATAGGTGGGCGGCGGGCCTGACCAGGGAACGGGCTTGGCATAGACGGCATTGAGCCACGAGCCATCGCCCAAAGGGACGGCGACGCCGAGGCCATTCCAGGATTTGAGTTCGATGAGGCGGATCTTCGTTGCGCCGAAGCGGTTTTCGTCGGTGATGACCTGCCAGGTGGCTTTCTCCTCGGGAAGGAGGTCGGAAGCGGCGGGCGGTCTGATGGAAGCGAGCAGCATTCCGGCGGCCTCGCGTTGCCACTCCGCGGGTTTGGACGGCGGCCCCGGGCTGACCCAGTAGCGGGCGACGGCGGTGCTGCTGGTCTGGAGGATTTCCGGATGAAGCGGGCGCTCGACGGTGGCGAGCAAGCGGGAGGCGGATGCGACGCGGGCAAGGAATTCATCGCGGCGCAACTCGTAGACGGTGCGCGCCTGTTCCGCCCGATAGATAAAGAAGAAGATGAGCTGCGAGGCAATGAGTGCCAGCAGCATGAGCGCGACCCATTGGCCGATGAGCGACCGCATCCAGAAGCGCTTCATGTCTGTCGCTTCCGGGGCTTGGAGGTTTTCAACCGCAGGTGGGAGGGATGTACGCAGAAGAAGAGGATGAGATTGAAGCGGAAGGTGAGAGGGTTTGGTATCATGCGGGCACGACCTTTCCGGTGAAGCAATAGCCGTCGCCCCAGTGGGTCTTGATGAGGACGGGGTTCTTGGGATCCTCCTCGATCTTGCGGCGAAGGCGGCTGACCTGGTTGTCGATGCTGCGGTCCCAAACATTGGCCTCGCGGCCACTGGTGAGATCGAGCAAGTCGTCGCGGCTGAGGACTTTGCCGGCGTTTTCGAGGAAGACGGTGAGGAGTTTGAAGTCGGCGGAACTCAGCGGAACGGAAACGCCATCCGGGCCGGTGATCTCCTGGCGGGTGACGTCGAGGATCTTGTCGGCAAAGCGGAGGCGGCTGCCGTGCTCGACTGTTAGAGCGGCGGAGGCGGTCGCTGCAATCTGGGAACGCCGGAGGATGGCGCGCACGCGGGCGAGGAGTTCGCGCGGGTTGAAGGGTTTTGAGAGGTAGTCGTCGGCGCCGATCTCCAGGCCGACGATGCGGTCAGTATCCTCCGCCATGGCGGTGAGGAAGATCACGGGGACCATCGAATTTTTCCTGAGATCCCGGCAGAGGGTGAGGCCATCCTCGCCGGGCATCATGATGTCGAGGATGACGAGATCGAAGGCTTCCGTTTCGAGCAGGCGGCGGAATGCGGCGGCGTCCGCGGCGGGCGTGACGCGGAAGCCATGCTGCTCGAGGTAACGGGCGACAAGGCCGCGGATTTCCTCGTGGTCATCGACAACGGCGATGTGGGACTCTTGTTCCATCGAATGGCAGATGGGAAAATAACAGGCGGGAGAAGGTGCCGCCCACCAATTATTGTCGCAAAGTGTATCCGCGGGGCGGATGCCGATACATTTGGTTACAATTTGAGACAAGAGATCACAGGCATTTCCACGTAACGGGTGGTAGAAGTCGACGGTCGCATGAAGAAACGCTGGATATTCCTGATTCTGCTGGTGGTTGGGGCGGGTGCCGCCTGGTATTTCCGCGGCAAGGCGGAAACGCGGGCAGAGGAGGGCAAGGGCAAAGGAAAGCCACCGGTGGCGGTGATCCTGGCGACGGCGGAGCAACGGGACGTGCCGATCTGGCTGACGGGCCTGGGCGCGGCGCAGGCACCGAACACGGTGACGGTGCGGCCACGGGTGAGCGGGGTGCTGGACCAGGTGAACTTCACCGAAGGAACGATCGTAAAGGCGGGCGACGTGCTCGCGCAGATCGACCCGCGGCCTTACCAGTCGATTCTCTCTCAGGCGGAGGCAAAAAAGGCGCAGGATGCGGCGCAATTGGCCAACGCGAAGGTGGAGGCAGACCGCTACCGTGAACTCAAGGCGAAGAACGCGGTGAGCCAGCAACAACTCGACCAGGCGAACGCGACGGAAACGCAGCTGCAAGGGCTGGTGCAGGCGGACGAGGCGGTGGTGGACGCGGCGAAACTGGATCTGGATTTCACGACGATCCGCGCGCCGATTTCCGGCCGCACGGGCATCCGGCTGGTTGATGCGGGGAACCTGGTGACGGCGAGCCAGGGAGAAGGAATTGTCGTTCTAACGGATACCGCGGGGATCTCGGTGATCTTCACGATTCCCCAGCAGCACCTGGGATTGATCCGGCGGAACATGAAGACCGACCGGGAACCGCTGCCGGTGCAGGCGTACAGCCAGGAGGGTGAAATGCTGGACGAGGGGAAGCTGGAGTTGATGGACAACCAGATCGACGCGGCCAGCGGGACGATGCGCTTCAAGGCGTTTTTCGAGAACAAGAAGCTGACGCTTTGGCCGGGGCAATTCGTGACGGTGAAGCTACTGGTGGAGACGCGGAGGAACGTCGTGACGGTTTCATCCGAGGCGGTGAATGCGGGGTTGGACGGGCAATTCTGCTATGTGGTGAAGGCGGACCAGACGGTGGAAGCACGCAATATCAAGACAGGCCCGGAGAATGAGAATCGCACGATCATCGAGGAAGGGCTGAAGGCCGGTGAAAAGGTGGTGGCGGTGGGGCAGAACAAGCTGACACCGGGAGCGAAGGTGACGGTGAAATCCGACGTGCCATGAGCATTTCCACGCCATTCATCAAGCGGCCGATCGCGACAGCGCTGTTGACGATCGGCATCCTGCTTGCGGGGTTGGTAGCCTTTCCGCTGCTGACGGTGGCACCTTTGCCGCAGGTCGAGTTTCCGACGATCCAGATTTCCGCAGGGTTGCCCGGCGCGAGTCCCGAGACCATGGCATCGACCGTGGCGACGCCGCTGGAGAACCAGCTTGCCAAGATCGCGGGCATCACTCAGATGACCTCAGCGAGCGGATTGGGAAGCTCCTCGATCACCATCCAGTTCGACCTGGGTGTGAAAATCGATGCCGCGGCGCAGGATGTGCAGGCGGCGATCAGCGCGGCGGCGGGGCAACTGCCGACCAATTTGCCGAGCCCGCCGAATTTCAGGAAGGTGAATCCAGCGGATGCTCCGATTTTGATCCTCGGGCTTTCCTCGGATGTGTTGCCGCTCACGGAGGTCAGCAACTACGGCAGCACGGTGATCGCACAGCAGCTTTCACAGATCGCGGGGGTGGCGCAGGTGGATGTGATGGGTGAGCGGAAGCCGGCGGTGCGCGTGCAAGTGGACCCGGCGAAGCTGGCATCGCTGGGCCTTTCGCTGGAGGATGTGC
>CAXTTX010000303.1:0-2303 GCA_964247045.1 uncultured Verrucomicrobiales bacterium
CGCCTCGTTCCCCTGTTCCAGCAGGTGCGGCAGCAGATATTCCAGCCCGCGCCCGCGCTCCTCGCTGCGTGGCATTCCCGCCAGCAGTTCCGTCGCCCGCGCCGGATCCGTCCCCGAAAGCCCGCGGATGATCCCCGCCAGATACGGGTTCGCCTCGTCGCCCTCGTGGTTGCTCTGCGCCCAGCGGATCGCCGCCTCGGGGTCCGTCGTCGCCCACGTCGTCAAAATCGTATCCCGCGCGAACCCGTTCCGCAGGTCCTTCGCGAAGGTCATCGCGGACGTCGGGTCCGCCTCCGCCCACGCCGTCAGCAGCAGGGAATACTCGCCCATCCGCGCGTCCGTGATTCCCATCTCGCGGAATTTTGCCACCGCCTCCTCGAAATCACCCGGTCCCAGTTGGTCCAGATAGGCCATCAGCGCCCGGTTCCTCTCCAGCGGATTCTCCCCCCGCATGATCGCCTCCAGTCTCTCCAACCGTTCCTTCGAAGTTCCCATCCCCTCCCGCCCCGACCGGGCTCCCCGTGCCGAACCCTTCACCACGCTTCCACCTTCGGACGAACCTTGCCCTGCGGCACTGCGCCCGGACTTCGTCTCCGCCGGCCCCTCCATTCCCTTGGAACTCGCGGTTTCCCCCGATGAAATCCGCCCCATCATGAATCCCCCCGTTCCGATCAAAACGAGCGCGGCAATGGCAGTAAGTGGCTTGAGTTTCATCGCGTTGGCAAAAAACGTGCAAAGACCATATCGCCACTGCCCCACCCCTTTGTCAAAAAATTGGCAGTTTCCAGTTCGTGCGCCACCCCAAAAACGTGGCTGGGACGTCTCGTCCCGGCGTGCAATAGCTGAACAACCATCCCCCTCACCCCGCGAAGGCATTCGCAGCCAACCCCTTCACCCCCAGTCCCCGCACCACAAACAACCTCCCGCCCAGTTCCTCCTTCACCGTCGCGTGTACCCCCGTCGTCACATACAAATCCCCCAGATCCTCCCCGCCAAACGCACACGCCGTCGTCTCCAGCGCGGGCAATTCCACCCGCCGCAGTTCCTTCCCATCCGCGGGATCAAAACAAACCACGCAACCCCCGTGGCAAAACGCGATCCAAAGATGCCCCGCGTTGTCGATCGTCATCCCGTCCGGCGAAGCGTTGATATGCTCCGTGGAAACCACGCTCCGCATGTCCCGCAGATGCCCTTCCTCGTAATCGAAGGCCAGCACCTCCTTCCGCGGCGTGTCGATGTAAAAAACCGTCTTCCCGTCCGCCGACCAGATGATCCCATTCGAGTTCGTCACCGGCCCGAAGGCCTCGTGCAGCGTCAGATCAGGATCCAGCCGGTACAATCTCGCGTCCCCCGTCTTCTTCACCAAGCTGATCGTTCCCGCGAAAAACCGCCCGTCCGGCGAACACTTCCCGTCGTTGAACCGGTTGTCCGGCTTGTCCGGTTCCGGATCGGCGATCGCTGTCAACTTCCCACTCTCCTCATCCAGGAAAAACAGCCCGTCGTCCCCCGCGATGACCAGTCCGCCGCTCTCCCTCGGCACCACCGTGCCCACCCGCTGCCCGACATCCCAAGACTTCACCTCCCCGCTGGCAGGTTCGAACCGGTGGACCAGATGCCCCTCGATATCCACGAAATAAAGCGCCCCTTGCCACCACACCGGACCCTCGCCCCATTTGCTGTGAATTTCTCCTGCCGGTTCGATGCTGACCATGCTGCACGCTAGAAGTGCCCCGCACCCCGCACCACCGGAAAATCGCAATCCCCGCGCTTTCATTTTCCTCTATCAAATGGCATGCTCCGCCCGTGCACGGCGAGGCTTCCAGCGATGTCCTGAAAATCTGGCTCTACGCGGCGGCCTCCGTTCTCCTCGGCGCCTGGGGCACGCCTCTTCTCTACAATGCGGGCAAGGCCTTGGCGGAGATTTCCGCCACCAAGGAAACCAACGGCCCCTTGAAATCCCTCGCCGCCCTCTGCGATCGCGCGGAGTTCCCCGCCTTTTTCACCGCCGCGCTCGTGATCGCCGCCATCCTCTTGTTTTTCCCCTTCATGGCCTGGTTGCACGGTGGGCGGGCGGGCGATCGGAATGCACGGGCCGGCCACTTGGGCGGCAGCTGGAACGTCCGGCTCCCCGATGGAGCACGCGGCCCGTCCCCTGGCCAGCGCCTGCGCGGGAATCCGCAGGGACTCCGCGACCTCACCCTCGGTTTCGTGCTGGCCATCCTTTTGTTTTTCTTCATCGGCGGCCTGCTCATCCTCGCCGGAGTCTTCCATTGGAAGGCTCCTTCCGAGCCCTGGTTGTTCAT
>CAXTTX010000303.1:2313-4522 GCA_964247045.1 uncultured Verrucomicrobiales bacterium
TGCCATGCGCCCGGCCGCCGCGCTTGGCCTGTCCGCCCTGCTCTTCGCTCTCGTCCATTTCCTCCATCCCCCCGCGGGCCTGGATGTTTTCGATCCGGATGCCTCCTGCACCGGTTTCGAGTTGCTGCGGAAAATTGCCGCCCTCTTCGGCCAGCCCCGGATGGTGCTGGGAACCTTCGCGCCCATGCTCGCCCTCGGTGGTGTCCTCGCCTATGCCCGCTGGCGCACCGCTTCGCTATGCCTCCCCATTGGCCTCCACGCCGGCTGGCTATTCGTGAACTCGGTCCTCGGCACCATCGCCGTTTCCGCCAGCCAACCCCATTCCGCCATGGGGATCTTTTCCGGCGAGTCCCTCCGCCAAGGGCTCGTCACGCTGCTGGGCATCCTGGCCGTCGGCTATCTCGCGAACCACTGGATCCCCCGCGGCGATGCTTCCGAACCTGCCTGAACCCCCTCCTGAATCTCCTCCTTGGCAGCGCTGGACCTCCCGCGCCCTGGATTTCCTCTACCCCCCGCGCTGTGCCGTTTGCGGCACCGGCCTCACCGACGGCCGTTCCCTCTGCGGCCCCTGCGGCGAAAGTCTGCCGCGCCTCGAACCTCCCTTCTGCGACCGCTGCGGCGAGTCCTTCCCCGGCCAGATCGACGACACCTTCTCCTGTCCGAACTGTGCCACCCTCAAGCTCGCCTTCTCCTTCGCCCGCCCCGCCATGGTCCGCGACGAGCGCACCTTGGACATGATCCACCGCCTCAAATACGCCCGCGAAATTCACCTCGCCCCCGAACTCGCCCGCCTCGCCGCGGAATCCTTCAACGACCCGCGCCTCGCCCCCGCCATCGCCGGAAACTGGCCCCTCGTTCCCGTCCCTCTGCACCGCGGACGCTTTCAGGAACGCCATTTCAACCAAGCCGAAGAAATCGGGAAAACCTTGTCCCATCTCACCGGCCTGCCCCTCCTTCCGGCCCTCGCCCGCCTCCGTTCCACCGGCCACCAGACTTCCCTCTCCCGCTCACAGCGCCTCGAAAACCTGCGCGGCGCCTTTGCCCCCACTCCCGGCGGCCTGCGCTGGGTGAAAAAATCCCCTGCTGGCGTCGTCCTCATCGACGACGTCTTCACCACCGGTTCCACCATCAACGAGTGCGCCAAAACCCTCCGCAAGGCCGGCTTCCGCGCCATCCACGCCGTCACCGTCATGCGCGGTTAGATCCTCTTCAGGCAGGGACCGCACTCCGTTCCGGCCCCCTCTTCCGGCAGGGACCGTTATCCCTAACGGTCCGGCTGTGGCAGCCCACCCAACCCCATCCGGCGAAGGTCCTCTCCGGGCTACCCTCTCCACCCTATCCCGCCACCTTCAAACCATTCCGCCCCCAACTCACCATCGGCCCTATCCGTCCTCTCTCTTCCCTCAAAACTGAACACTGAAAGCCCCGGTGAGCGGTCACGAACCCATTTCTAAACGGCGAAGCCCCATTCCGCTTGGACGGAGTCAAAACTAGCAAACTCTCTTCACCCGCACCCCCCGATCTTCACCTCTTCCCTCTCCCGCCCCTCAAACCCCTTCATCACGAAAAAACAAACCCCCGCCGTCACCCCCAGCGCCAGCAGCGGAATCAACCCCGACCTCAACGACTCACCCACCAGCCACGGATGCAACCGGTGCCCCGGCACATCGTCATACAGCAAATTGAACGTCTTGAACGCCAGGATCCACCCCGCGTGCAACCCCATCGGGAACCACAGCGCCCCCGTCTTCAACCGCGCCCACGCCAGGATCATCCCGATCCCGAACAACGACGCGAAGTCCGCCACGAAAAACAACGGGTCCGCGAAATGCAGCATGATCTTCCCTAACAACTCGAATCCCGCCACTGGCGATCCCGGATTCGCGATCACATACCCCGCCGGTGGCTCCAGGAAATGGATGAACGCGAACACCAGCGAGGTCCCCAGGCACGCCCCCCACGGTTTCGCGAACTTCAGCCACAGCCCTAACAAAAGCCCCCGGAACAACCATTCCTCCACCACCGGCGCCACCAGCGCCGGCAGCAGCACCTTGCCGATTGCCTTCTTCGCATGGTGCCCCGCGTCGTCCGCAAACGCGCCCGCCGCCTCCACCATCAGCCCGGTGCACCACAGCAGCGTCCCCGCGATCACGATGCCCGTCGTGGTCGAAGATCCGCCGGACTACTCGCCCCCGCCGGCACGGCCGCG
>CAXTTX010000303.1:4532-7048 GCA_964247045.1 uncultured Verrucomicrobiales bacterium
CTCGCAGTTGTGGACGATGGCCCGCAACTCGCGGCGCAGCTCGCGGGGCACGCGGACGCCTTCGTTCACCACGATGCCCGTCACCACCTGCAACGTGGCGTTCCCCGCCGGCACCTTCTTCAGCGAAATCGTCCCGCATCCCGGCAATCGGTGCAGCCGACGGAAAAGGAACGGCAGCAGCACCACCCCGCACGCCACCAGCGACCGGCTGAAAAACCGTCCCATCTTCGCCCGCCCGCAGGCCTCCGCCAGCCAATCCGCGAGATGCGGCAAATCACGCGCCTCCGCCAGCGCCGCGAAGCTTTTCCCGGCCTGATAGATCCAGGGGGTAATGGCCGCCGCCAGGATCAGGGAGCACAGCACCCACAATACCACCGCGCCCGCCTCGGATCGGAAAAATCGTTTCAATCCGGATGGTTTTGCATGGTTCCATCCTTCTTGTCCAGAGGCGGTTGTGAAATTGCCACCGTGCATTTTGCGAGCCCGTGGGGAGCGGGTCAGGAGGCCGCGGCGGCCTCTTTCCGATCCTCCCTCATTGGGATTTCACAGCGCCCCCAGCGCGGCCTTCACCGCGTCGAAATCCGGCTGCTCGCTCGGGATGTCCAACACCTCCGTGTGGCGCACCACCCCTTCCTTGTCCAAAACGAAAACCGACCGCTTCGACACCCCGCCCATCGTCAGGTTCTTCGCCGGGAGGAATTGCTCGTAAGCCACGCCGTAGGCCTTTGTCACCTCGTGCTCATAGTCGCTCAGCAGCGGGATCGTGATCCCTTCCTTCTTCGCCCACGCCTCCTGGGCGAATGGATTGTCGCCCGAGATGCCCAGCACCTTCGCGTCCAGGGAGTCATACTCCGATATCCCGTTGGAGATGCTGCACAGCTCCGCCGTGCATCCGCCTGTGAAGGCCATCGGTACGAACAGCAGCACGATGTTCGATTTCCCGATCAGGTCCGAGAGCTTTACCAGCTCGGGTCCGTTCGCGGTTTTGCTGACGAGGGTGAAATCCGGGGCTTGGTCGCCGACTTTGATGGACATGGTTTTCGGTGTTGTTGAAGGAACGCTTGGAGCCTAGAACGGCGCCACCGGACATGTCATACGAATTTTCAAATTTTGGCCGTCACCTCGGTTGCGGCAGCGGCATCGGGGAACTCATGGACGATCTCGGCAACGCCCTCGCCAAGGGCAGCCCGGATCTCAAGATGCTCGGCGGCGGCCAGCCTGCCCGCATCCCGGAGGTCAATGCCGTCTGGCACCGCCGCCTCGAGGAAATCATCGCTGAAACCGGCGGCATCGACCGTGCCCTCACCTCCTACGACCCCCCGCGCGGCAATCCCCATTTCCTCGAAGCCATCGCCGGCCTCTTCCGGGGCACCTTCGGCTGGGACATCACCGCCGAGAACGTCGCCGTCACCTCCGGCGGCCAGACCGCCTTCTACTTCCTCTTCAATCTACTCGCCGGTGACATGCCGGATGGCACCCGCCGCAAGATCCTCCTCCCCCTCATTCCCGAATACATCGGCTACGCGAACCAAGGGAACTGCGGCGATCTCTTCCACGCCATCCCGCCCCACATCGAGAAAACCGGCCCCCACGAGTTCAAATATCGCGTCGACTTCGACAACCTCCGCGTCACCCCGGACATCGCCGCCATCTGCGCCTCCCGTCCCACCAACCCCACCGGCAACGTCCTCACCGACGAGGAGATCGCCCGCCTCTCCGCCCTCGCCAAGGAGAACAACATCCCCCTCATCATCGACAACGCCTACGGCGCGCCCTTCCCCGGCATCATCTTCACCGACATCACCCCCTTCTGGGAACCGCACGTCGTCCTCACCCTCAGCCTTTCCAAGATCGGCCTCCCCGGCACCCGCACCGGCATCGTCATCGGGCCGAAGGAGATCATCCATGCCCTCGGCTCCATGAGTGCCATCGCCGGCCTCTCCAACACCAACATCGGCCAGCAGATCACCCTGCCCCTCATCAAGTCCGGCGAGATCCTCCACCTCAGCCGCGACGTCGTGAAACCCTTCTATCAGGAGAAATGCCGCCTCGCCCGCGCCGCCGCCATGGAAGCCTTCGGCGATGGCTTCGATTGGTTCATGCACCGCAGCGAGGGCGCCCTCTTCCTCTGGTTCTGGTTCCCCGGATTGAAGATCACCTCCATGGAGCTCTATCAGCGCCTCAAGGCCCGCGAGGTCCTCGTCATTCCCGGCCACTACTTCTTCTTCGGCCACGACGACCCCTCCTGGAAGCACCGCCACCAGTGCATCCGCGTCTCCTACGCCATGGACGAATCCATCGTCCGCGACGGCCTCAAGATCATCGCCGAAGAAGTCCGCGCCGCCCTCTAAAACCGGGAGCGCGGACTTCAGTCCGCCCCCATCGTCCCGGCTCTCCACCGGACCGCGGAATTCATTCCGCCCCATCAACCCCGGTCTTCAACTGGAGCGCGGAATTCATTCCGCCCCGTCGTCATGGTTCTTCACTGGACCGCGGAATTCATTCCGCCCCGTCGT
>CAXTTX010000304.1:0-7010 GCA_964247045.1 uncultured Verrucomicrobiales bacterium
AAGCAGCTTTCCGCGAAGAACTTGCCGATTTGGCCCTTGAGGATGTTCTCGATGATGTTGGCCGGCTTGCCGCTGTCCGCGAGGCGGGCACGGTAGATTTCCAGCTCTGCATCGACGATGTCCTGCGGGATGTCATCGCGGGACAGGCCCTTCGGCGCGGAAGCGGCGATGTGGAGGGTGAGGTCCTTGATGACTTCCTTGAAGGCATCCGTGTTCTTGGTCTCCGGCTTGGTCGTGCCGACCTCGATGAGGACGCCGACCTTGCCACCCATGTGGATGTAGGAAGCGATGACGCCGCCCGCAGCCGCCTCGAAGCGGACATACTTGCGGAACTGGATGTTTTCACCCACTTCGAGGACCTTGGACTTCACGAAGTCGCCCACGCTGAGGTCACCCTTCTGGAGCGCCAGCGCGGCGTCGAGATCCGCGGCATCGGATGCGGCGAGAGTGTCGGCGACGTCGGCGACGAAGGCTTGGAAGCCATCGTTGCGGGAAACGAAGTCGGTCTCGCAGTTGATTTCCAGGAGGAGGCCGGAGGTGGCGTCCGCGTTGACGCGGGCGGTGATGACGCCTTCGTTGGCGGCGCGGTCGGTCTTGGTGCCGGCCTTGAGGATGCCGCGCTCGCGGAGGAGCTTGATGGCGGCCTCGATGTCGCCGTTGGTTTCGCCGAGGACTTTCTTGCAGTCCATCATGCCGGCGTTGGTCTTGTCGCGAAGTTCTTTAACAATCGATGCGGTGATCATGGTGTAAAAGGGTTGTTGGTGGAGAGAAAAAACGGGCGGCCCGTCCACAAGAGACAGGACGCCCGTTAGGAGATTCAATTAGTTTTTGCGGGCGGCGACCATGGCATCGACCAGGTTCTGGAGGATGATGCGGATCGAGCGGATCGCGTCGTCATTGCCGGGGATGGGGTACTGGACCAGGGCCGGGTCGGCATTGGTGTCCACGATGGCGATGATCGGGATGTTGAGGCGGCGTGCCTCGGCGACGGCGATGGTCTCGCGGGCGGAGTCCACGATGACGACGGCGTCGGGCTTCTTGTCCATGTCACGGACACCGCGCAGGTTGCGGAGGAGCTTCTCGCGCTCGCGGCCGAGGGCGGCGAGTTCCTTCTTGGACATGGCCTTGAATTCCGGCTGCTTCTCGATGGTTTCGAGATACTTGAGGCGCTCGACCGACTTGCGGACGGTGAGGCTGTTGGTGAGCATGCCGCCCAACCAGCGGTGGTTGACGTAGTGTTGGCCGGTGGCTTCCGCGGCTTCGCGGATGGCGTCCTGCGCCTGGCGCTTGCAGCCGACGAAGAGGATCTTCTTACCCTTGCCGACGAGATCGGCGAGGAAATCGGAGGCCTTGTCCAGTTGCTGGACGGTTTTCTCCAAGTCGATGATGTAGATGCCGCCTTTGTCCTTCATGAGGAAGGGCTTCATGCGCGGGTTCCACTTTTTGGTCTGGTGGCCGTAGTGGACGCCGGCGTCCACCATTTCGTTGATGAGTTCGTTGATCATTGGAATTAAACGGTTTCCCGCCTTGAATCAGGACGGGACATGGTTGAGGAACTGCCGCGTGATAACCCCTCTGGATCCTCGTTGGTGAATAAGGCGGCGCGAAGAGGGGCGGGGAAACTGGGAAATCCGGTTGGGAATGGCAAGGGAAATCCTGAAGTGGAGAGCGGGCGGTTCCACCGGAATGATGGGCGGGGTCCGGAGCGGGGGCTTCAGAGGATCAGGCAAGAAATCCCAGGGGAATGGCCGAGAAAGTGGCGGTTTTGGGGTGAAAATGTCCACTTTTGTCCACGTGTTTTCAAAATTGCGGTTTCTGATCGGGTGGTTATAATTCAAAGCATCAAAAGGTTATGGGGATTTTCGGGTGCCTTTGAGGGGATTTTGGCTGTACTTGGAGGAATAGGCATGGGGAGGGGCCGAAGTATGGGAGAGACAAGGAGCGAGGGCCGAGCGAGGGCCGTGGGAGCCCGGTTCGGGCGAGGCACAATCTACCAGAGAATGAGGGGCTTTTCGACGGGGAATAGGTAGTACTCGCGGGCCTATTCGTGCCCTTTCTCGTCGGTGCGGGCGAAGCGGGAGATGAAATCACGCGGGGCGAGTTTTACCTCCCTGTCCGAGGCAATGGAATGGCACGCGGCATCCGTGAAGCGCTGATTGAGATCGGCAGGGTCGGGAGGCATGCGGTCCTTTTATCAGGTCAATGGGTGAATGGTTCCAGGAGATCTGACATGCGGAATTTCCCGGTGAGAAATGCCCGGCAATCTACCTGCCTTGGCTATTGCTGCCGCCCATGACTTCCCGCAGCTCCTTCCGGAGTTGCAGCACGGTCTGATATTCATAACGGCTGCCGGAAGGGAATGCCGGGTCGAGGCTCATGAAGCTGTCCTGCTTGAACCAATGGAGCGCGGTTGCCCGGAACACCGGGACCAGGGAAACCATCAGCAGCATGGCGAGCGCGAAGGCAGGCCACGCGGTCCGGGCCACCGCCGTGAAGTGCAGGCTGCGGCAGCCTTTTCCGAAGAACGCGAGGAAGCCCATCCAGAGCAGCCAGAGCGGAGCCAGTGCCATGAGGCCCGCTGCGCAGAAGATCCCGTCCTCCATCCCGATGACGAGCGAGCCGCCAATCAGCGGAATGGCGACCACCGTGGCCACAACCGCCACCCAGCCGAAGCCGGGCCTGGCGATTCCGAAATTGAATCCCGTCGCCCGCTTTCGCAAGCGCTGGTCAGCGACCAGGAGCGAGACGATGATGATGAGGAAAACCATTCCGAGAAATTGTGCGGATGGCAGGAGAAAAAGCGTGCTTTTGAGCGAGAGGTCCCTGCCTCCCAGGGGTGTCAGAAGGTAGATGCCGAGTGTGTAGCCGAAGGGGATAAACACCCCGGCAACCAGGATCGACGCACAATCGCCGGGCATCAGCAGCGATTCGAAGCGGGCGGCGAGCTTCCGCACCACCTCGCGCTGGAAACGGCAGTAGGCCCAGAGCACACCGGCATGGACCGCGAGCAGGCCGAAGGCGGCCGTCGCTGCCAGGACGGTCAAGTAGGAGTGGTCCGTCAACCGGCCGGGCTTCACATCCGCCTCCGAAACGGGCGGGGGCGTGAGCACCATGCCGCCGGTCATGGGAACCGTCATGCCCGGGAAGAGGGCGGATTTCCGGCTGAACCCAGCTCCATTCACGAGCACCGCGGGGCGCAGCCGCTTCCGCGTCTCCAACCGTTCCGTGATCCGCTTGTCGATTTCACCGAGGCGATGCGATTCCTCGTCGAGACCCAGGGTTCCGGCCCGTGCCGCCAGTCCGCGCGATGCCATGATATTGACGGAGGTCACCAGGCCTTCCACGAGTGAAACCGGTTCCACGTCGAGCGTCTTCCGGACCATGGCATCCCAATCCATCACGAGGCTTTGGAAAGCGGGCGGGTTATTTTCCACGGGAATCGAGGCGGCCTTTGCCTCGATGATTTCTCCCAGCCGCCGCATCGCGATCACGTCGGAGGATGTCATCGCGAACAGATAGGTGGCGGATGCCAGGCGCTTGAAGGGATCGGACTGGTCCAGCAAGGGGATGCGTTTCCCGAGCAGTTCGGCCTTGTAGTTCTCACAGCGGGGAAGATCCCGGCCTTCGTGGATCAGCGCGATGGCCGTCTCCAGTTTTTTCGCGTCCAGCACATCATAGGAATTGGGAGCCTTGTCGGCTTTCTCTTTGGCGCTTTGGGATCTCCTTTTGACGCAGTCCTTTCCTTCCACGGCGGCGGCCAGGTAGAAATACCAGGAGTTACCCGGGTCGATCTCCCGGGCCGTCTTCAGGAAATCCGGGGGCAGCTTGCTGTTCTCCGATAGATACTCCTGCGCGTGGTTCAGGAAATAGGCCGGGTTTGCCGGTTCGTGATCCCACAGTGCCTTGGCGCGCGCGGCCCGGGACCGTTGGGAGGGATCGCCTTCCAAAATCAGCCGCTGCTCCGCCGTCAGGTCCGGCTTGCCGGCGCTCCGCGGGGTGTCGGGAATGCCTGCCAAATAGCCCGAGGCGGCGAAATCGACAGCCTGGGCCGCTGCCCTGAAGTTGACCAAACGCCTGGCCCCATCGGCGAGGATGACGGCGGACACGAGTGCGGTCACGATGTATAGCGCGATCTTCCAGCGGGATGGGCCTTTGGCGGCGTCCACTTCGTCCCATCGTCTCTTGGCTGGCTCACCGCCCCGCCCATTCGCTTTCACCAGAGGCGCGAGCATCTCGATGGCTGCCAGATGCACCTCGCCCTGGCCTGCCAGGGGGCGGACCGCCGTTTCTATCAGGCTTTTCCCCGGATCATCCATGATGGCGTTCTCAGGCGGGTTTCAGAAGGTATCCCGCGAGCCAGCCTTTTTCGCCTTTTTCGTTCTGGCACCAGTGCCAGCCGTGGATCTGTTTGAGCGATTCGATCTTGTCGCCGCGCTTGACGGTTAGAACGGTGGGGTCGTAGTCCTCCATGGCGGCGAAGCGGCCTTCGCCGAGGGGCTCGAGGATTTCCTCGGGGACGTAGCCATCGTTGCCGTTGTTGTCCTCCGCCCAGACCCAGCCGGGCCAGGCGCGGTCCGCGACGCCGACGGTGACCTCGTCGCCCGCCGTGAGGTGGATGGGGTTGCTGTCCTTGTCCTCGTAGTCCGCGTTTGCCGTGAAAGTCGCCATGATGGGGCGAGCGAATCAGATCGGGCGGGGGATGCGAAGGATGGAATTTGTCACACGGGACGGGTTTCCGGGCCGGTGTTTCAAAGACGGCGGCGCCGGAGGCAGGCGAGGCCGGATAGCAAGGTGAGCGCTGCCGTCGCGGGCTCCGGAACGGCGGTGAAGGTGAGCACCAGCTTGTTGCCATCCCGGGCGAGACCGAAGATGCCGCCGTTGGTGGAGTTTGCCCAGCCGCCGGTGCCGTTGTTCGCGGCGGTGCGGATGAGGAAGTCTCCCTCGTCGAAGCCGGTGATGCCGCCGGTGGCATTGGCGATGGTCCAGGAATGGTTTTGGGAAGAGTCGAAGTTGGCGGCGTTGCCATTGACCTCCGGTCCGCCGTTGAAGAGGGTCCAGAGGTTGATGTTGAAGCCGCCGGGAGTAAGGTTGGAGAGGTTGAGCACGCCAGCCACAGATAAGAGGTCCCAGCCGGCTCCGGCGTTGCCCGCGGCGTCGAGCATCTGGAAGTTGTAGTCGCCGCCGTTGAGCCAGGTTTGCGCACCGGTGGCGATTCCGCCGGGTCCGCTGCCGGGTGAGAGCGTGCCTGCCACATTGAGGCTGCCCGTCACCGTGCCGAAGCCGGACAGGGTTTGGTGGCTGAGAAGCGAGAAGCCGGAGACGGCTGAAACGTCGAGGATGGCTCCGGACGCGACTTCGAGGCGGGTGGAGGAATTGAAGGAGCCCGTGCTGGCGAGGGCGAGGGTGCCCTGGTCGACGGTGGTGGTTCCGGTGTAGGTGTTGCTGCCCGCCAGGGTGAGGGTGCCCGCACCTTCCTTGGCGAGACCGCCGTTGCCCGCACCGGCGAGGAGCGGCTGGGCGACGGTGATGTTGAATCCGTTGGTGTTGATCCTGGCACCGCCCGCGAGGATGTTCGCGCTGGTGAGGCCCTGCATGTAGGTGGTGTCGCTGGTGAGCGCCTTGAGCAAGCCGCCGTTGAAATTGACGGTTCCGGTGCCGGCGGTGACTTTCTCGATGCGGGTGGCTTCAAGGGTGCCGCCGTTCATGTTCACCGTGCCATTGCCGTTGTTAGAATACGAGAAGCGGACGGCTCCCAGCGTGGCCCGCCCGGTGCCGGACAAGGTCAGGGTGCCGGAACCGGCGGAAGACATGCCGATCCGCGCGTTGTAGCCGGCGGCATCGAGGCTGCCCGAGCTGATGGTGACAATGCCGGTGGAACCGCTGGTGCCGCCGATCTCGATATTGTTTGCCCCGGATTTCACCAAGGTGCCTCCGGTGATATTGAGGTTTCCATTGCCACCCTCACGGCCGACGGCGAGCCAGTCCTGCACGTCGATGACGCCGCCCTGAAGGTTGTAGGTGCCGGTCGAGCGGCCGCTGGCGGCGTTGGTGTTCTGGCCGATCCAAAGCTCGCTGGCGACGCTGACCGAGCCGCCGGTCTGGTTCACGGTGCCTTGGGAGGCGCCGCCGTCGCGGGCACCGACGATGAAGTTTCCGGTGCCGGATTTTTCCACGGTGCCGCCGGTGATTTCGAGTGTGCCGATGCCGGCGTTGCGGCCAACGACGAGCCAGTCGCTGGCGCGGAGGGTGCCGGCCTCAATGCGGTAGGTGGTGTCCGAGACGTTGCCCTGTCCCACCCACATTTCACCGGCGGAGGTGAAGGTGCCGCCCGTTTGCTCGATCCTGCCGCTGCCGATCATCCGGAGTTCGCCCACCGTGTAGCCGCTCGTGAGGTTGGTGGCAAAGGCGGTGCCATCGGTGAAGAAGGCGGTATCCGACGAACCTGGAGCGGTGCCTCCCCACCGGGAAGGGTTGTTGATATTGCCGGAGCCTCCGGTCCAGGTGCGGTCGACGGCGTGGCTGGTGGCGGGAACGAGGGCCAGCAGAATCAGCCGGAGGAAGGGCCGCGGGGAGAGGGGGGAAGATGTCATGGCTCGGGTGCGTGTCGGGAGTTCACGCGGTTTTCGCCAAGAGGCGGGGAACCGGCTGGGAGAGGGCGGGTTTTGGAGGGGGACGGAAACGGCGGGAACCGGATCACCCTTGCTGCTATCAACAGGGAGGCCGGGCTTCAAGGAAATTCAATTGCGGGGGGCGGGTCCGGCCGATGTATCTGTTAGATTGTTTGGCGGGAGTCATTTCCGAAACGGGAGAAAGCGTTGTTCCAAGGGAAAGCTGTGGTGGTGAAAGGAAGCCGTTGGCGTTGAGAGACAGGCGCCTGGCCGGCGGTGCCCTTCGCAGACACGAGGGAGCATGGATGAGAGTGATCTCGCAGGGTGCCCGTCCGGCAGACGGCGTGAACGCCGCACTCCTGACTAACTTGAATGGAAGTTATGCGGCGGCAACCAGTTGCA
>CAXTTX010000305.1:0-7007 GCA_964247045.1 uncultured Verrucomicrobiales bacterium
TCTCCGAACACCCGTTAAGGATGTGTCCGGTCTGTACAGACGCCCTCGTCCCCGTCACCTTGTGCCGCCCTCACGTTCTCCATTGTCTTAACCCTCATCACCATTTCCCCCACCCCCCAACTATTTCCCCTCCATCCGTAAAAAATCCCCATCTGCCCCCGTTTCCCATTCCATGACCCTGAAAACCCTCGCCCCGCTCCTCATCCTCGCCGCCCCGTTGGTCCACGCCATTCCCGTCTTCGTCGGCACCAACACCGGCGGGAAATCCACCAGCAAGGGCATCTATCTGGCGGACTTCGATCCCGAAACCGGAAAACTCACCGAGCCGAAGCTTGCCGCGGAATACGGCAACCCTGGCTTCCTCGCCGAGCACCCCACGAAGCCCATCCTCTACGCCTGTGGGAATCCCAACAAACCCTACCCGGACGGCAGCGGTTCCGTCGCCGCCTTCGCCATCGGCGAGGAACACGGCCTCGAGTTCCTCGGCGAGTTTTCCTCGGGAGGGAAGGGGACCTGCCACGTCGCCGTCGATGCCACCGGCGGCACCGTCGCCGTGGCGAACTATGGCGACGGCAGCTTCTCCACCATCAAACTCGATGAAAAGGGCATCCCGTCCGCCGCGGGCACCGTCATCAAGAGCACCGGCTCCGGGCCTAACAAAAAACGCCAGGAGGGCCCCCACGCCCACGGCGTCTATTTCGACAAGGCGAACAAGCACCTCTTCATGCCGGACCTTGGCCTCGACAAGGTGCTCGTCTATCCCTTCGACGCCGCCACTTCGAAACTCGGCGAGCCGCTCTCCCCGCTTGTCTCAGCACCCGGCGCCGGTCCCCGCCATTTCGCCTTCTCGCCCGATGAAAAGCATGCCTACGTCATCAACGAGTTGGACCATACCGTGACCGCTTCCTCATACGCGGACGGTAAGTTCGAAACCATCGGCTCCGTCCCGACCATCCCCGCCGATTTCACCGCGTGGAACGCCACCGCCGAGATCGAGGTCCATCCAAGTGGCAAGTTCGTCTACGGCTCCAACCGCGGCCATGACACCATTGTTGTCTATCAGCGCGATGCGAATACCGGCAAGCTCACCCTTCTCCAGAACGCCCCCTGCGGCGGCAAGATCCCCCGCAACTTCAAGATCTCCCCGGATGGCAAGTGGCTCCTCTGCGCCCACCAGGATTCCAACACCATCAGCGTCCTCTCCCTCGACCCCAAGTCCGGCAAGCTCGGCGAGCCTTCCAACACCGTCTCCGCCCCGAGCCCGATTTGCATCCTTTTCGCACGCTGATCGACTGTAGCGGCGGTCCATGACCGTTTGCCATGACAAGTTGCGGCAAGCGGCAGGGCTTCATCGGCCTAACGGGTGTCCGGAGTTCAAGCTTCAGCTTGCCTCTTCCTTTGAAGGAACAAACGGAAGCTAAAACTCCGGACAGCCTCATAGCTGCTTCTATCAACGGGGGAAGTCCGGTGATTTGTCATGGACCGCCGCCGCGGTTTCTCTTCACTTCTTCTCACTCGCCAGTTTCTCCAGCATCGCCTCAATCCTCCCCAAACGATCCTCCACCGACAACTCCGGCTTCTCGAACTCTTCCGCTGGCTTGGCCGCTTGGCCCGCTTCCTTGGCATGATGTGCTGCCGGAGGTGCCGGAGGCATTGGTGGAGCAGGAGCACCCGGCGGCGGGGTCAAGTGCTTCAAAAACGTCCGCAGCGGCCGGCCTTCTTCCGCGTCGATCACCACATCCACGCCACCCAGGCGGAACGTGCCGTTCTTGGGCTCTGCCGACGGTTCCTTCTTCACCAGCGTCACCGTCACCTCCTCCGTCTTGCCCTTCCGCAGGATCGAAAGCTTGATCGCATCTCCTTCCTTCTTGTTCTCCACCAGCACGCGCAGTTGTTGCGGCAGGATCAGGATCTGGTCGTCCAGCTTCGTGAGGATGTCACCCTTTTCCAGCCCGGCCTTTCCGGCGGGACCATCCTTGTCCACATATTCCACGACCAATCCCGTGTTCTCCTCCAGCGCCAGGTGGGTGGATATTTCCGGCGAAACCTGCGTCGTCATCACCCCCAGGAAAGTGACCGGCCCGCGGTTGAGGCGTTCATGGATCATGTCGCCGCCGTTCACCGCCGTCCAGCTCACGGTGCCCTTCGGCCCCAGTGCCGCCGCCACCGCGCCTCTAACCGATGGGTCGCCGGCAATCTGTGACAGGACCATGGGATCGATCATGTTGGCGGCTTCCTGGATCTTCCTGATGGCGTCCATATCGATACCTGCTCCGCCCGAGCCACCAAATCCCCCCGAGCCACCCGATCCACCAAATCCGATCGAGCCACCCGCGCCACCGATGCTGGCCGAGCCACTTGATCCGCCGAATCCGGTTGGGCCACTCCGCGGCATCTCCCCTTCGTGCGGGGGT
The DNA here is from genome assembly GCA_964247045.1 of uncultured Verrucomicrobiales bacterium. Classification (GTDB taxonomy): domain Bacteria; phylum Verrucomicrobiota; class Verrucomicrobiia; order Verrucomicrobiales; family Akkermansiaceae; genus Luteolibacter. Next base: position 2,415 of record CAXTTX010000305.1, read on the forward strand.
GCCGGATCGGGGGTGGGTTTCGCCGTCTCCACCGCACCGGCAGGCGGGGTGTTTTCTTGCGCGGACATCGGCAGGGCGAGCAATCCGGTCAGGCCGGCCATCAGGGTCAGGGTAGTTTTCGTTTTCATCGTTCTCAATTGTCTTTCCGTCGGTTGGTTGGTTGTTGTTGTTGGTTGATTCCGCTTCTTTCCTTTTGGAATCTGTTAGTATGTCCTCACGGACACCGGTAAAATTTCCTGGCGCATGCGCGACTCGGTGACGGGCTTGCCGTCCGCGTTTGCCGCGTAAACGACCTCGTCCAGCCACGTGGTGCCGATGAGCCGCACCGGCTTCTTCGACTTATCCTCCACGATGCCGTAGTCCGTCACCTCCATCAGGTGCTGCCGAGTCTCCAGCGGCACCAGCGCCGCGTTGGGTTCTTCCGTTGTCGGAACCGCATCGGGTATCGGCAATTCGGAAGAGGGCGGGGGAGTGATGGCGATCTCCGGTGTCACAGGGGTCTTCCTTTCCACCAGGAAAACCACCGCCACACAGGCCGCCGCGGCTGCCACCATCACCGGCAGCCACCTGCGGAACGGCACCACCTTGCGCGTTGCCCTTGCCTCTTCTTCAATTTTCGGCCGTGCCGCGCGCAACCGTTCCATCAGTTCCGGCGAAGGTGGCGCGGGCACCAGTTTGCCCAGCAGCTTCTCAAGGTCGTGGTCCCCGGTATTCATATGAGTGTCGTGATGGTTTGTCGCAGCGATTCCAGCGCCAGCCGGTAGCGGGAGGCCGCCGTCCCCTGCGGGATTTCCAAAGTGTCCGCGATCTCGGCAAAGGTCAGCCCGCCCCAGAATTTCAGCGTTAGCACTTCCCGCTGCGCGTCCGGCAGGCGCATCATCTCCTTGCCCAGCATCTCCACCGTGTCCGCCTCGCCCGGCAGCGCCGTGAAAAGCTCCGGCAGCTCCTGCCCGTTCTCCCTCACCGCCCGTCGCCGGTTCGACCTTCCCAGGTCGATCGCCCGCCGCCGGATCGTCTTGAAGACCAGTGCCAGCTCCGGCCTGCCCCCCGCCCGCCGCCACGATTCCACCAATGCCTCCTGCAGCACATCCTCCGCGTCATGCGCGCAACCCGTCTGCTGCCGGGCAAACAACAAGAGCCGCGCTGCGTGCTCGTCGAGCCATGCGGTCCAGTCTTGCTGTGGTTCCAGGATTGCCATTCAGGGGTGCGTTTCCCCTAAAGCGCCACCCCTCGCAAAATTTATCACAAGGACGGCAAAAGACTCGCCCGGGGAGCGCAGCGACCCGCCGGAGCGGGGGCACTCCTGCCCCCGTCACCGTCTGCCACCTTCACGTCATTCGTCGTATCAACCACCTGCCGCACCTCTTATAGTCTGACAGAAAGCGGCAAACCTGCTTCATTAATCCCTTCCCGCCCCCATATGAAGATCACGCGACGCCGTATTCCCCGGCAAATCAGCAAAGAAAGCTAGCGCGACGAATCGCCCAATCAGCCCCCCGTCCTCGGCGTGCGCTTCTTCTCCTTCTCCGGTGTCACATCCCGCATCCCGCCCGGGCCGTTCTTTTGCCGTTCCTTCTGCGCCTTCTGGGCCTCCGCCTGGCGTTCCATCATCCGTTGCATGAACGGCTTGGTGTCCTTCGCGGGGCGGGCCTTCAATTCAGGTTCCGGCATCCGGTTCGTCAACCACGTTTGGCCGATCTGGAAAATGTTCTGCGTCGTCCAGTACAGTGCCAGCGCGGACGCGAAGTTATAACAGAAGAAGAAAAAGATGAACGGCATGAACGCCATGATCTTCTGCTGCGTCGGGTCGCCCGTCTTCGGCGTCATCTGGATCTGCACGAAACTGGTGACCGCCATCACCATCGGCAGGATGTTCAGCGGGATGCCACCCAGGAAGCCGATGTGCAGCAGCGTGTCCGGCTGCGAAAGGTCGCCCACCCACAGGAAGCCGTGCCCGCGCAGTTCCACCGCGTATTGCAGCATCCGGTAGAATCCGAAGAACACCGGGATCTGGATGAACATCGGCAGGCAGCCGCCCAGCGGGTTGATCCCGTATTTTCGATAGAGCCCCATCGTCTCCGTGTTCACCTTGTTCGGATCATCCGCGTATTTCTCGCGGATCTTTTGCATCTCCGGTTGCAGCTTGGCCATCCGCTTCATCGTGTGCGTGGACTTCGCCTGCAGCGGCCACATCACCAGACGTACCGAGATCGTCAGCAAAATGATCGCCAGTCCCCAGGACCAGTTCTTGGCAACGCCGTCGATCCATCCGTGGTAGGTATTCAGAACATGGTTCAAGGTGTTGGAAACCACGCCGAACCACCCGTATTGCATCACGTCGCCCCAGCCCGTGCCCCAGGCCGCATTCATGTCACGCAGCATCGGGTTATGCTTCGGGCCCATGAAAATCAAATAGTCGATCGTCTTCTGCTCCTTCGGCTTCAGCGATACGGCCGGCAGATCCAGACCCGCACGTACCGAGGTCACGGACTTCGCGCCGGACACCAGGCTCACCTGTGCCGGTTTCGACCACACTTCGGAAACATACGGCTCCTTTGGCCGCAGCACGGTCGCGAAGAACTGGCTCGTTACCCCCGCATACTCGATTGGATCCGTCGTCGCGCTCCGCAGCACGGACTTCTCGGAGCTGAACATGCCACCTTGGAAACCATGCCCGTCCTTGAAATCGATCCCGCGCTTCGTCCGCCAGAAAAAGCCCGTCTGTTGCGCCACCTCCGCCTGATAGAGCGGCGAAGCCTCGCCCATGAAAAGACTCCACTGGCCCAGCGGAATGTCATTCGTGCCGAGATTCTCGACCGTCATCTGGAAGTCCAGCAGGTAGGGAGAACCGGGCTTGCCGGCTTCCACCAGCGAAAAGGTTTTCTTCACCGTCAATCCCGAGGTGCCCAGGCGGGAGACGAACACCGCCTTCTTGCCCTTCACGGACTGTTCCTCCTTGTAGGTGTAGTTGGCATTCTCCGGCGACTCGTCGGTCCCTGCCAGCGCGCCGATCGGTCCCGTGCCGAAATGGTTCATCCGCACCAGTGCCGTCTTGCTGCCCACTTGATACTGGTTCTTGAGCTCCGCGTATTTGATGCCGCCGCCGGTGCTCGTCAGCGTGTAGATCACCTCGTCGCTTTCCAGCGTCACCGTCACCTCTTCCGTCGATGGGGGAGGGGTCTCCACCGTCAGCCCGGATTCGATCGGGTTCACGCCTTCGGGCAGCGGTGCCGGGGTTTCCTTGGCGATCCTTGCCTTTTCAATGGCCGCCGCCGCTTCCTTCTCGCGGGTGGTGATGCCGGAATAATAAACGTTGGCGGCGAGGATGGCTCCGCAGAGGGCGAGGACCACCCAGGTTTTGCGATCGTACATGATGGAGACGTGTGGGGAAAGTTAAGGGTGAGGATGTGATTCGTGATGGCAGGAGCAGGGACCAGGTCCCTCTCCGGCACTCCGGGGTGACGGGACGGGGTCATAACCGGACCCGCCCCACGGATGACAGCGTAAAATCCGGCAAATTCCCATCCACACGCCGCGCAATGGGCCATGGATTTCAACCGCCTGCAAAAAATAATTCGAACAACTTGGACTATACCGGCAGCCCATCGCCGGACCGGCCGTCACCTTCAGCATCGGATTCAGGATCCGCTGGTAAAAACGGATCAGGATCCGGATCAAAAAAGTAACACCGCGCGAGATCACGATTGCCCCTCCGGCCGTGCCAGCAGCCCCAGCCGCCGCGCCTGTTTCACCCAATCCGCCTCCAGCTCCGCGTAGCTAGCTGCCGACGCGCCGGGCCGCGCGATTGTCACCAGATACCGCCGCAAATCGCCGAAAGACGGCGCGTGCTCCCGCACCAGTGCCCGGAAACGCCGCCGCAGCAGGTTCCGGTCGTGCGCCTTGCCTGCCCGCTTCGTGGTGATGAAACCCGTGCGGACCCCTGGCAGGGCCGAATCGGCCAAAGTGCTTAAAATGACAAACCGGCCGGCTTTCGCCTGACCGGTGGTCTTCACCCGCGCGAAATCCTCGCGCCGGGTCATGCTGCATGTCCGGGGGAGTCGCATGGCTCGCTGGCTGTGGACTCCCGGGACCGCGCCGGGCCGCTCGCTCAGTTGTGCTGAGTCGTGTGGCGCTCGAACTTGATCTCCACGCCCTTGGGAACGAGACGCTTGCGTCCTTTTTGGCGACGGCGGCGGAGAAGATCGCGGCCCGCTTTCGTGGCCATGCGGGCACGGAAACCGAATTGTTGTTTCCGCGTGCGCTTGGAAGGTTGATACGTGCGTTGGCTCATGGCGGGCTTGAAAGATAAAGGTTCGTGGTCCCAGCCGGGTTTCGGCTCGGGGGCGCGGACTTTAGGCACCCGAATCCCCTTGTCAATCCACCAATGCCATCAAAATCGCGTTTTTTTCCCCGTCTTCCGGCAGGGACCGATCTCCGAGCGGTCCGGTTGGAGCAGCCTATACCATCCGAGAATGGCAAAGGTCCCTCAAAGGAGAAGAACAGGCCGCAACTTCGATGAATTCGCCTGCCAAGGACAGCCCTGACGGAGGGGGGACACTGTAAAGACTGGAGACATCGTTTACACCTGTTCGG
>CAXTTX010000306.1:0-5827 GCA_964247045.1 uncultured Verrucomicrobiales bacterium
GGCGTCGATGAAAGCCGCGCTCGCCGCAGGCGAACCGGTCGCGCTGGAAAGCGTGGATCTGTTCTGCGACGGCACGGCTGTTAGAAAAGCCGGGCAACTCCCCTTCGAGATCTGCAAGGACACGCTCTCGCGTATCGAGACGGTGACGAATGCCGAGGTCAGCGATGCCATCCGCACTCTCTGGGAAGGCTTGCGCTGCATTTCCGAGCCTTCCGGTGCGATGGGCCTGGCCGCGGTTTTGAAAAACACAGAGGCGCTTGTTGGCAAGCGCGTGCTGGTGGTGCTCTGCGGGGCGAACATCGATTTCCTGCAGCTCGGTCTCATCGCGCAATCCATTGGGCCGGCGAACAAAACGGGTCGCACGCTGCGGGTCCGCATCCCGGAGCGCCCGGGCAGCATGCTGGAGTTGCTGGACCACTGCTTCGCCGGCCTCGACATCGCCGATTTCCAATACGGTCTGACCGATCCGGACGTGGCGTGGCCCGCCTTCACGATCCATGCGAACGATCCCGCGGTGGTGGATGCGGTTCCAGCGAAGCTCGATGCGCACGGTTTCGCCTGGGAAGACCTGACTGGAGCCACGGACATCGCCTTCCGCGCAATACCGCTGCGCGGGGATCTGTTGCAAAACCCGGCCTTCCTGCGGCTGGATTTCTATGAGCGTGCGGGTGCGCTGCATGACTTTCTGGACCAGCGCATCCGCGGCAATGCCAGTCTGTGTTATTTCAACTATAGACAGTCCGGCGAACGCATCGGCCGGGCGCTCATCGGGTTGGACTTTCCGTCACCGTATGAGCGGGATGCGCTGCTGATGACGATTCCCAGCCACGGGGATGGTTACCGGTTGTGCGAACCGGTGGATGAAGCGACGCGGAAGAGGCTGACGGGGGAGGTGTGAATGGGCTTTTGAGCGAGGAGAAGCTGTCTTTCCGCGGCAACTGTCTTTTCCAAAGGCACTCGCGGTCAACAGCGCTCACAGCTAACACGAGAAGACCAGCACGACGGCGGGGGACAAGAGTGTCCCCCCTCCATCAGGGCTTCAAGCCACCAGATCACCCTACTTCCGCTCCGGAATGGCCTCCGTGAACGGGATTTCCTTCCGCAGCATGCGGCCCGCCTGGCCGGTGAGCCACAGGTAGTGGTCGGAGGGCAGGCCTTCGTAGCCGATGAGGGGCGCGCCCGCGGGCGGCTCGCTGGTGCATTTGAAAATGGCGGTTGCCTCGTCGATCTCGTCGAACATCGCAACGTAGAGCATCTTGGCGCCAGAGCTGATGGCGGAGCTGGCGAGGCTCCAGTAGAATGTTCCTTTTTGCCGCGGGATCTGGTCGAGCGGATGCGCGCCGCCGAATTCCTGCTTGCTGAGGTTATACCAACTGAAGCCCGGATAGATGCAGGGCGCGTAGTCGAGCTTCCGCTCCGCGCACCAGGCGAGATCATCCTTCACGTTCGTGGCGTGGCGTTCCCGCTCGTTGTGGAGCAGCGGGGTGTAGCGCTGCGGGGTCCAGGGCATGATGATGTCCGCGCTGGCCATGATCTCGTGCAGGTAGGGATCAGGCAGCGTGTCCACCGCCAGATCCCGGAAATAAGCAGGCACCCCGAGCATCACCGAGCAGCCCCCGTATTGCGGATCGTTCTTCAGGAAGTCCAGCAGCTTCTCCAGCCCGATGTTCCGGATGTTATACGACCGGTCCGGGAAACCGATGCCCCAGATGGTGACCAGCGGTTTGCCACGGTGGTAAAGATAGGTCTGCCCCTCGCCCTGCGAGGTGATTTTCATCACATCGACGAGTTCCTTCCAGTCCTCAATGATGGACGAGCAATCGTCCCCTTCCGCGCGCAGCCCTGATAGATCATACATCACCGCGATGGCACGCCCGTGCTCGCGCGAGGCTTTCAGCGCATGGCCGAGGATCACGCGCGATTTCTCCCGCTGCGCCGCATTCCTCGTCACGCCGATGAAGCGCTGCATGAAGGCGCCGTCGATGCCGTAGTCCTTCATCCACTTGAAATGCAGGTTCACGGTACTCTCATCCCACGAGCTGAAGACCCGGGCGGGCGAGCCATCGGCCAGGCTGAGGCTCGTCTGATAGGTCTTCGGGTATTCCGAGACATCGGGCCAGAGGTCGATGTGGAGGTGTTCCTTATCGAACTTCCCCCGCGAGGCGTAGTGGCCCCACCCGCCGCCCGAGCCATCCTCTGGCGCGCGGAACCAACCCTGGTAACCCGCCATCACGCGGCCCTCGTAGCTCGGGAAGCGGCTCGTGGCGTCGTGTTTGGTACCGCCACGAGCCATGGAGAAAAGCGATAGGACAAGGAGGCAGCAGGCAATGGGGCGGGTGAACAGTTTCATGTGGAGTTTTTCCGGGCCCGGTATGCAGGTTGTATTGAGGTCTGGCGAAAGCAGCGGCTTTCAGGAAGCGAAGGACCGGCTTTACGGGCGTTCTTGCTACGGGGTGCGTCCCGTGCGTTCTTTCCCCCGCGCCGGTCCCCAAAGCGGGGACAAATCGAACAAGCGCCCGCGATCCATCCACCGCCGTTTTTTTCTCCACCGACCCGCCCTTTCCGGTTTATCAAGGCCGTCCGCCCGCCTCCCATGGACTATTCCTCGCTCATTTCCAAACGCCGCCAGCGCTTCGCCGAACTCGAGGAAGCGGTGGGCGATCCCGAACTTTTCTCGAACCCGAAACGGGCCACCGAGATCCTCCGCGAGCACCGGAACCTGAAATACTCGCTCGATCTGTGGGACAAGCTGGAAACCACCCGCCGCCAGCTCGCCGAGAACCAGGAGCTTGCCCGCGGCGATGATCCGGAATTCGCGGAAATGGCCGCGGGGGAAATTCCGGGGCAGGAGAAAACCATCGCCCAGGTCTCCGAGGAACTCCAATATGCCCTCCTGCCCGCCGACCCGAGCGAGGACCGGGACGCGCTGGTGGAAATCCGCGCCGGTGCCGGTGGCGACGAAGCCTCGCTTTTCGCGGCGGAACTGATGCGGATGTACCAGCGCTATGCCGACCTCCGCGGGTGGAAGTCCGAGCACCTCGAAAGCAGCCCCTCCGAAGTCGGCGGCTTCAAGGAAGTGATCCTCAAGATCACCGGCGAGCAGGTTTTCCGCTTTCTTAAATACGAATCGGGGGTCCATCGCGTGCAGCGGGTGCCCGCCACCGAGACGCAGGGCCGGGTCCATACCTCCACTGTCACCGTCGCCGTCCTGCCCGAGGCGGAGGAAGTGGATGTGGAGCTGAAGCAGGAGGACCTCCGGATCGAGGTCTGCCGTGCTGGCGGCGCCGGCGGCCAGCACGTCAACCGCACCGAGTCCGCCGTGCAGGTCTTCCACCTTCCCACGGGCCTGTATGTCCGCTGCGAGGACGGCCGTTCACAGATCAAGAACAAGGAAATGGCGCTCCAGATCCTGCGTTCCAAACTCTACGATCAGAAGCTCCACGAACAGCAGCAGGCCTACTCCAGCCACCGCCGTTCCTTGATCGGCTCAGGTGACCGTTCCGAAAAGATCCGCACCTACAATTTCCCGCAGAGCCGCATCACCGACCACCGCATCGGCTACACCTCGCACAATCTAACCGGAATTATCGCCGGTGATCTCACGGAGTTCACGAACGAGTTGCAGAAGACGGAAATGGCGGACCGGCTGGCGGAGGCGGGGATGTGATTTCCGCCTGTCGCCGCCTTCTTCGTTCGTAGCAAAGAACCGAGAGGGCACTCCCACGAACCCCGGAGTTCCCGGCTTGCAAACTCACGGCATCCCCGTTAGCAATGCCTTCCGATGCAAACCACCGGCTCCGCCACCTGCTTCAACGTGTCCGACGTGGATTCCGCCCTGGCCTGGTATACGGGAATCCTGGGCTTTTCCGAACGCTTCCGCTTCGGCAACTACGCCGGTGTGGAGCATGGCGAGGTGCAAATTCACCTCGCCGGCCCCGGCACGCCGAATGCCCGCGCCGTCGGCCAGGGCAGCATTTACATTTTCGTCGATGATGTGGATGCCTACCATGCGGACATCACCGCCCAGGGCGCGACCGCGCAAGCCCCGCCGAAGGATTACGAATACGGAATGCGTGACTTCTGCGTCACGGACCCGGACGGGAATCTCCTCGGCTTCGGCCAGGAAGTGATGAGCCCGGATCCCTGAAAAACCGCTTGTTTCAAGCGGATCCTCGGGCGCACCGTTCTAACAAACATGCATTTCGTGGTCCATTCCGCCGGGTTTCATCGGATCATTGATGATTCCCATACCAATGGTTCATCTTCGCCCCGCCCGTGAGGCCGACCTTCCGGCCCTCGCCAGCCTTTTTCTCAACGCACGCCGTGAATCTTTCCACTGGTGCGATCCCACGATCTTCCATCACGGCGACTTCCTGATCCAGACGGACGGCGAGATCATCCACCTGGCGGAGGACGATGAGGGCACGCTGCTCGGCTTCGTCTCCGTGTGGCTGCCGGACAGTTTCGTCCACCACCTCTACGTCGCGCCCGGGCACCAGCGGCAGGGCATCGGCAGCGTGTTGCTCCGCAGCCTGCCCTCGTGGCTACCGCTGCCCCACACCTTGAAATGTCTCTCGCGGAACGAGGGAGCCATCGCCTTTTACGAAAAGCATGGCTGGGAGGAGAAGGACCGCGGCACGGATGCCCTGGGCGACTACCTGCTCATGGAATATGGTGGACCGGTGATGGGCTGAGGAGTAAATTTCCGGCACCCTTCTGCCTCATGAAATCCTCCGGCAGATGCCCCAAGTGCGGCTCCACCAACATCATCAAAGACGCCAGCGCCGTTGATCAAAACGGCATCCACGAGTATGAATTGAAGGTAGCCACCTACGTGGATCCTACCGCGCTGATTTTCAAAGGCAAGATGGGCTCCAGCCTCCTCTCCGCCTGGGTCTGCATGGAGTGCGGTTTCACCGAGCTTTACGCCGATACGCCCAAGGCATTGCGCCAAAGCTGATACAGCCTTCACCGCTCCCGTCTTTCGGCCGTGGACGATTGACCAGCTTTCACTTGCGCGCCGCGCCCGGGGACTGCATGCATGGGCATGGACCGCTGGTTTCTCATTGCCGCCACCCTGCTTGCCGCCGTTGGAGGGGCCTGGGGGATGCTGTCCGTGCATCGCGGCCACCGCAGCCGCTGGACGGTCTTCTGGATCCTCGCCACTTTTGTTTGCCAGATCGGCTTCCTCTCCGTCCGGGGCCAGATGCGGGCGGCCTGCCCGCTGCTGGATCGCGGGGAAATCCTCGTCTTCCTGTCCTGGTCACTGACGCTTTTCTACCTCCTCGTCGGCCCCGCCTACCGGATCTCCCTGCTCGGGGTTTTCACCGCGCCCGTCGTGGTTCTCTTCCAGTTCATCGCCCTGACGCCGGGCACACTCACCGCCGTTCCCACCCGGGTATCCGCCGTCGATCCCTGGCATGAAACGCACTCCGCGATGTCCGTCCTCGCCTACGGGGCACTGGCCCTCGCCGCCGTCGCCGGGGTCATGTTCCTGGTGCTCGACCGGCAGCTCAAGGAGCACCACCTGAAAAGCGGCCTCTTCCGCACCCTGCCGCCTGTCCGCGAGCTCCTCATCTCCCTGGAACGCCTGCTGTGGCTGGGCACCGGCCTGCTCACCATCGGCATTCTCGCCGGGCTCTTCATGCCACGCCTGGAGGAAGCCTGGGCACATCTCATCGCCGCCGTTGCCGTGTGGATCGGCTACGCGGTCCTGCTCGCCGTGAAGAAAGCCCGCGGTATCACCGGCCGGCGATTCTCACTCTCCGCCGTCGTCCTGTTCCTGCTTTCCCTCATGGTTTTCGCGTTTGTCTGATGGAACTGCTCT
>CAXTTX010000306.1:5837-6983 GCA_964247045.1 uncultured Verrucomicrobiales bacterium
TGTCGCGAGATAACCCCGCCCGCGATCCGTATTTTCCTTCCCTCTAATCCGCATTTGAGATGCTTCTCTGCCTCGGCCTCAACCACCGCACCGCGCCCGTGGAAGTGCGCGAGCGCTTCGCCGTGGGCACGACCAAGCTCGGCTCCGCCTCCATTGAACTCGTCACGCTCGCGGAGGCGACCGAGGCCGTCGTCATCTCCACTTGCAACCGCACCGAGTTCTATCTCGCCGCGGAGGATGCGCGTGAGACGTTTTCCAAGATCGAGGCCCGCCTCGCGGAAAAGGCCCAGGTGGATCCCGGTGTGAGTGCTCATTTCTACCGGATGGAAAAATCCGACGCCGCGCGCCACCTCTGCCGTGTCGTCAGCGGCCTCGACTCCATGATGCTCGGCGAGACCGAGATCTTCGGCCAGGTGAAGCAGGCCTATGAATCCGCACTCCAGGCGGGCGCCACAGGTGCCCTGCTCAACCGTCTTTTCCAGCGTGCCTTCGGCGTGGGCAAAAAGGTCCGCACGGAAACTTCCATCCAGGAAGGCTCCACCTCCGTCGGCAGCGTGGCGGTGGATCTCGCTGAGAAAATCTTCGGCCACCTCAAGAACAGCGAGGTCATGATTCTCGGTGCCGGCGAGATGAGCCGCGTCACCGCGCAGAGCCTCGTTTCCCGCGGGGCGAAATCGATCTTCGTCACCAACCGTTCCTTCGACCGGGCCCAGGAACTCGCCACCGAGATGGGCGGCAGTGCGGTACGCTTTGACGAATGGCAGAGCGTCCTATCCCGGGTGGACGTCGTGATTTCCTCCACCGGCGCACCCCACGCCATCATCCAGCGCGAGGATGTGGAGAAGGCCCGCCGCGCCCGCAAATTCCGCCCGCTCTTCTTCATCGACATCGCCGTCCCCCGCGACATCGACCCCGCCGTCGGCGAAATCGAGGAAGTCTACCTGTACGACATCGACACGCTCGAGCAACTCGCCGAGGAAGCCCGCGCCCGCCGCCTGCTCCAGATCGAGCAATGCGAGCGCATCATCGACCACGAGCTCGCCAAGCTCAATCTTCCCGGCACCTGACGGAGCGCAATCGGAGCGTAGCGGAGATGGAGGGCGAAGAAGAAAACCAGAGCAGCCCTCAAAATTCATTCCGCCCCAT